>CAJMOW010000123.1 GCA_905215145.1 uncultured bacterium
AGATATATAGCAAGATCTTGTGAAAAAACATCTTTAATATTAAATGATATTATCCCATTTTCACTCTCCTCGTTATATATTATGATATCTTTTACTTCTTTTAATCTTGAAATTGCATATTTTTTTAATTCTTTTTCGTATTCGTGTATTTTTTTCATACCTATACTCTGTATATAGTCAACTACTCCTCCAAAAGAGATTACATCTGCAATATTAGGTGTTCCTGCTTCTAAAGTATAAGGTAAATCTTTATATATTCTAACTCCATTATTATCAAATGATGCATTCATTCCACCACCAAACAATAACGGTTTCATATTATTTAATAGACTTTCTTTACCATATAAAATTCCTACTCCTGTTGGGCCACACATTTTGTGTGCAGAGAATGCTAGAAAATCAATATCAAGTGTTTGAACATCTATTTCCATATGAGGTACGCTTTGTGCTCCATCTATTACTACTAAAATACCTAATTTATGTGCATAATCTATTATTTTTTCTATAGGTCTCGAATCGCCTATAACGTTTGTTATGTGAGCTATAGAAATTACTTTTGTTTTTTCTGTTATAGCTTCTTTTATACTTTCAAATGTAAGTTCATAGTTTGAATTTAGTTTTGCATATTTAATATTAAAATTATTTTGTTCTTTTAATTCAAACCAGGGTAATATATTTGAAGCATGTTCACTTTTTGTTATTATTACTTCATCACCTGGATTTAAAGTATATTTAAAGTATCCAAATATAATTCTATTAAGTGAATCTGTGCATCCGCTTGTAAATATTATTTCATTATTACTTTTAGCATTTATGAATTTCTTTACTATTGTACGTGTTTTTTCATACATTTCATCTGTTTTTAAACTTATATCATAGTCTCCTCTATGTGCATTTGAACAATACTCATAATAGTAACTTTTAAGATAGTCTAACATTATTTTAGGTTTTAATGTTGTAGCAGCATTATCAAAATATATTAGATTTTCTTTTGTCATTGGAAAATCTTCTCTATTCATATTTCACCTCCAATATTTTTCTATTTTTTCATTTATTTGATTTTTTAATTCTTCTATTTCTATATTACTTAATATAAATCCTTTTATTAATAGTTTTAAAGCATCTGTTTTATTTATACCTCTACTTTCAAGATAAAACATTTCTTCATCACTAAATTTGCCTATTAAGGCACTGTGTGATGCATTTACATCATATTCATCTATATAAAGGTTTGGATCTATTTCACATTTATTCTTAGTTAAATTTATTATTCTATTTACTTGATCAACTTGGCATTCTTTATTTCCATTTGGAACAAATGATGATACATTAAATTTAATTTTTCCATCTTTAAGTGCTACTCCATTATTTTTTATATAACTTTCTGTATTACTTTGATTATGATAAACTGTTATATCATATTTTTCTTTTGATGTACTTATAGTTTTAAAGATATAGTTTATTTTAGATTTTTTTTCATTTAAATTTATTATTATATTTTCATTTATTGTATCAACATCATTAAATTTAAGTACATTTAAATTTGATTCTTTATTTAAAATATATTTTGTTCTTATTTTTGCTTGATTACCATTTTTTATTTCATATAGTTTTAAATTCACATTATCTTTTAGTTCTATTATTATTTCTAATTTTGTAAGGATTGAAAACTCATAATCTATAAATAAGTTTGTATCTTTTAATATTTCTATTTTTAATGTTTTTATTAGGTTATCTTTTATTTCATATTCTATAGAATTATTTAAGTTAATAATTTTTATTTCATCATTAACTATTTTTATTTTATTCATTTTCACTGTTTTCCTTAATGATACACGTACTATTTATTTGATTTTCTTCTATATTATCATAACCATTTTTTTCTATGTAATCAACAAGTGAATTATCACCACTTTTTATAATTGTTCCATTTTTCATTATATGAACATGAGTTGGTATTATATAATCAAGTAATCTTTGATAATGTGTTATAACTAAAAGTGCAGGTGAATTTTGTTTATAATAGTCCATCACATTTTGACCGACTATTTTTAAACTATCTACATCAAGTCCTGAATCTATTTCATCTAACATTACTATTGATGGCTCTAGTGTATACATTTGAAGTATTTCATTTTTCTTTCTTTCTCCACCTGAAAAACCTTCATTTATATCTCTATGTATCATATTTTTATCCATCTTTAATTTTTCTACATTTTCATCTAATTTTTTTATAAAACTAAATAATTTAAATTGTTCTTTTTGTTTTGTATGAAGTGCAGTTCTTAAGAAATCTGCATTCGTAACACCTTCTATTTCTGGTGGTAATTGCATTCCTAGAAAAATTCCTAAGTTAGCTCTTTGTGAAACTGTTAATTCATTTAACAATGTTTCATCAAAATATATATTTCCAGATTCAACTGTATAGTTAGAATCCCCCATTATTACTTTTAAAAGTGTTGATTTTCCTGTTCCATTTGGACCCATTATTGCATGTATTTCTCCACTCTTTATTTCTAAATTAAAATTATTTAATATTTTCTTATTTTCAACTGTCACATTTAAATTTTCTATTTTTAAAGTATGCATATTATCATCCCCAGCAATTATTATACTAAATAATAAGGCAAAATAAAAGATTATAATATTAGATATTTTTAATTTTTTTGTTTATTTTTTTTGTTTTTTTACATAATAAAAATGAATATTCGCAGATATTCACTTTGTAAGAGATCAATTCTCTTTTTTTTTATTATTTTTTATTATATAATATTAATGTAGAAAGAAGGTATTTATGGACTGTATTTTTTGTAAAATAATTGATGGCAGTATTCCTTCATATACTTTATATGAAGATGATTTTGTAAAATGCTTTTTAGATATTAATCCTGATAGAAATGGACATTGTTTAGTTATACCCAAAAAACATTTTAAAGATATTAATGATATTGATGAATTAACTCTATCTAAGATTTTTGAATGTGCGAAAAAAATGAAAAAAGTTTTAGAAGAAAAATTAAATATAGATGGTTTAACTTTTATACAAAATAATGGAGATGTACAAGAAGTAAAACATTTTCACCTACATTTAAAACCATTTTATAATGAAAAACAAGATATTAAGGATGTTAAAGAAATATATAAAATTTTAAACTCTGAAAATTAATTTTAGAGTTTTTTTATGTTTTAAATATTTGATATATTTTTGTACCAATTACTTGAAGAAAGGGTGCTCTATAAATAAAGTTTGGATTTTCTACTTCAATTGCTTTAATTATTTTATTTGAAATTGAATTTAATTTATGTTTTTCAAGTATTTTAAAAAATAAATTTTCTTTTTTTCTTATAATATTTAATTGTTCTTCAAAATAACTATTTATACTCATCCAATCATATTTATTTTCAAGCATTACTTGATTAAAACCAGTATGATACATACCTGGTTCTATTAAAGATATTTTAATATTTTTGGAAATCAATTTAATTTCTTTTTTTAATACTTGGGTAAGCATAATTATACTAGACTTAGTTGCACAATATGAACCCAAAAATTTTAGTGGAAGTATACCTGCTAATGACGAAATCATTATTATTTTACCACTATCTTTTTTTATCATATTTTTAAGAACTATTTGAACTACTTCAAAGTTTGAAAACACGTTTACTTCAAAATTTTCTCTTACTTTGTCCATTTTTATTTCTGAAATTGAACCACCATTTCCTATAGCAGCAAAACTTATTAATATATCAACATCTATTTTATTTAGTTTTTTTATATCTTCTTTATCTGTTACATCTAATTTTATACAATAAATGTTTTTATCATTTTTGTATATTTTTTTTATTCTTTTACATTGAGTATCTGTATGTACTGCTACATATATTTTATAATTTTTAGTTTTTATTTTTTTTATTACATCAGCAGCTATTCCACTTCTTGCTCCAGTCATCAAAATTGTTTTCATTTTATCACCACTTTTAATATTTACTAAAAAATATTTTTTATAAAAAAAGATCAAATTTTAGTTTGATCTTATATAATTAGTTTACAGCTGGTATAACAACTATATTTTCTTTTGTATCATTATTATATCCAAAATAATATCCAGACTTATCAATATCTCCACTATACTGTGTTTCAATTATAGTTGTTGAACCAACTTTTAGATTAGAATAATATTCTAAATTATTATAACTGTTTTCTGGAAAGACAGTTCCATTCCAACCAGTAGAAGCTGTGTCTGGAGCATTTTTAATTACTTTTTCATTTATATATGCATATGTATTTGAAATATATCTTCCACTTCCATACACATAATTAGTTCCCTTTATTTCTCCACTTTCTACTATTCC
>CAJMOW010000124.1 GCA_905215145.1 uncultured bacterium
AGTTATATATTTATGAAAAGCATTTTGTAATTGTCTGTAACTATCTCTGCCTTTCCAAAAATCTCTACAACATATTTTTTCAGTGTCATTTCCTTCTTTATCTTTTGTATGAATTATTGGTATATATACTAAATGCATATGTGGTGTAGTTTCATCCAAATGTACTGCTGCTGACACAATATATTTTTCTCCAAGATTTTTGTAATTACATACAAATTTATAACTTTCTTTGAAATATCGTTTTGTTTCTTCTAAACCAATTTTATTAAAAAAAGCATTATCAGAAGTAATTATCATTTCACACATGATATTACTATTACTTCTAATAGTGCCTTTTAAATCATATTTCTTTTTCATTTTATCAAATTCTTTTATATATGTTAGTTCATTTTTCTTACACCAAAAATTAAGATGTGTTCTTGTAGGGTCAATATCTTTATTAGAATGACCTTTTGATCTTCTATCATTGTGAATGTATGATCCCTGTGCATTCACTCTTGTTAATTTATCATTTCGTATAATAGCATAGCTCATATCTTCTTGCACCTCCTTCTTCGCTCAAGATATTCTTTGAATGTCTAACATACTAGACAAACAAGTTTGTCGTATGGCAGGGTTTTGCAACCCCACACCCTAAACCTAAAAATTACTACTCGCATTTTTAGGTTATTTCATAAAAAATGCTTATCGCAATTTTTATGAATGTGAGAAAAAAATAAATTTTTTCCTCACAACAAAAAAGCACTTATGCTTTTTTGTATTCACTTTAGCAGTTCAAAGTAGAAACCAGAGGGAGAGAGCTAAAGTGAATTAGGTGTAATAATCCCAGTTGTAAAAAATAGAATTATTACACCTATAAAGCCAGAAACCGTCGGTCGTTCGCCTCGTTTCATAGGTAGTCTAGTAAGTAACATTATAGTTACTATAATTGCTGATACATTTAAGTATCTTGTTCATACTTGCCCAAACTTTTTACAATTACAAATCCATATCAAATATGCCACCGAATACTCTTTTATTATTGTGAGTCTGTGTTCTAAAATCTCACTCACGCACTTTGTATAATTAGACTACTTATACAAATACGAATGAACTTTATAGCATCGGCTCATCACACCAAATAGCTTTTATAGAGGCTATTGCATTTCTCTTTTAAACATAAAAAACTACCTATAGCTTTAAAACTACAAGTAGTTAGTGTTTATATTATTCAATTAGCCACCACAATTGAAAATAAGGCAATAATAAATCAAAATAAAGTAATTATTTGCATTGACTTTTATAATGCTTAATATTAAAATGATGATATCAATAAGTAAGATTTTGTTATGACTTTTATAAATTTTGTCAAACAAATGTCAAACAATTTCGTTTGAAAATTTAATTTTGCGAAAGTATTGAAATTAAAATATTTTTGTATTTTACATCTATAAAATACTGATAAATAGCCACTTTAAACGATAAAAAATAATTTTAAAAATCATTAAGTATAAAATGAAAGGTACGACTTTGACTCTGGCATGCGCTAGTTCGAATCTAGCCAGCCCAGCCAGTAATATTAAGACTTTCAAGAAATTGAGAGTCTTATATTTTTGCTCCAAATGGGCTTATTTTTTTTTATTTTCTGTACCTTTTCATAAAGGAAATCTTTAGGAAAGAGAGGGCGTTTATTTTATGAATGGTTACTTTACTTAAGCTATTATTGGTATAGCATTATTTTTATATTTGTCAAACAATTTCAAAAAAATATTGCATGTTTATGTAAATTATGGTATAATACCCTCATATTCTAAGGAATATGTTGTAAGCGTCACATAAGAGTTAAGTAGTGGTTCAGATATTTAACGATTTGTGGCAAAACCTGTAGTAAGATTTTTAGGAGGTTACGCTATGAAAAGAGAAGTGTTCGAGCCTTTCCCAAAGGTAGAGCGGATAGTCGAGTTTTCTGAAGAGGACATCAGAGAAAATACGTTTGTTACTTCAGCTGATGAAAGCTTGATTACTGACAAAAACTGGCAGGAATTTGCTGACAATGCACTGGTTTTTACTGCCTGCAATACTGTATATCAGTATGCTGAAGAGTTCCCAATCGTTGTATATCGTTGTAGTGAAGATGCAATGGTTATGCCTAAAAGCAGACTCAATTCTTTTATTAGGAGTATCACGGTTTCTACGGCAGACCGCGGAAAGCGTTTTTCACTTAATAAGAGGGACATGGAATGGGAATACACAGGACCTGATACCGTGGCATATTTTACAAAAAATACTGGCGAACGCATTGCCATTCTGCAGTATGATATTTTTAGATTTCTGCTGCGGAAACCAAATCTCGTTATTTCAAATGAAGGCTTGATGGTTTTCTTTACAAAGAGAGAGATTTTGGTTACATGTGATTGCGATCAGTACGCATGGGTTCACGGTATTGATACTAACAACGGCATAATCAAAGATATCGATGTATGCGATGAATACTGCACTGTGAACTTGGAGGATACTAAAAACAATGACGAAGATGGTAATCCTTTGCAATATTCTTACAAACTGCAATTTATCGTTGATATGATAGACTCCGGAATGATTAAGCCTAAGGCTACAAAAAACTGAAAAATAACTGAACAAAAACCAAGAGGAGAGGGAACCTTTTTAAGGGACCCTCTTTTCATATTTTATAGTAGTATTTATAATTCTATTTCATAATCTTTTTCTTGTTCTTCTTGTTATAACTGTTTTTCAGGGGCTATAAAAGTACAAGTATCTTCTTGAAAAATTATATAAGCAACAAATATATGACTTAAAAAAATCAATTAATGGTTATAAAAATAAAATACTATCAATAAGAGCAAAAATAGAACAAAGTAATTAAAAAGTTAAGGAGTTAGAAATTTATTTCTAACTCCTTAACTTTTTTTTATCTTTCCAAATCCCATTTTTTTCTTAATGTTTAAATTGTTTTTGTTATGACTTTTAGAAATTTTGTCAAATTTTTAGAATTTCCATTAACTCTAATTTGGGTTCAATAATTTTTTTATTTCTTCGAACAAAATAGGTTTAAATTCTTCAATTGTCAATGGTATATTATATAAAATAGAATTAAAACAAGTTGAACTTGCAAGTTCAATGATCATGAATAAAGTAGCTTCTGGACATTTTAACTTTATATTATTTTGTTTTATACCATTCATAAAAATGCTATAAATAGAATCATCATCAGAATATTTTAAGTCTGCAATTTTAGTAACAGCTTGATTATAAATTCCTAATGAAAGATTCTTAGAAATAAATTTTAATAAAATATGATTTTTATTTAATTCATCAATAATATGTTCAATGACAAAAATAATTTGTTCATCAAAATTTTCGATATTTGTTTTCTTTAAAGCCTTAACAGCATCAGAAAATAATTTTTGAGATTTTTTTTCAATTAATTTATTTTGTATATCATATTTATCTTTAAAATATAAATAAAACGTTCCTTTTCCAACACCAGCGGTATCTGCAATATCTTGAATGGAAGTTTCTTTAAACCCTTTTTTTGTAAATAAATTAAAGGCAGATTTTAGCAAAGTTTCTTCTTTTATTTTTTTCTTTTCATCCGATTTTTTCATAAATATACCTCAATTCACTAATAAATAAACTCTTATATTTAATTTACATTATCACAAATAAAAAAAATAGTCAATAATATTAAAAAAAATATTGACTTGTGGTCATAAAAATGTTAAAATGTATAAAATTAAAAATGACTAACAGTCAATAAAAGGAGGATTAAATGAAAAGATTTGGTGAATTTGTATGCAAACATAAGATAATAATCTTAATTTTAGCTGTAATTTTATGCATACCATCAATTTATGGTATGTTTGCTACAAGGGTTAATTATGATATTTTATCATATTTACCAAGTGACATAGAAACTGTAAAAGGTGAAAACATTTTATCACAGGACTTTAAAATGGGCTCATTTTCAATAGTACTTGTAAAAGATATGCCACAAAGCAATTTACTTAAGTTAGAAGAAGATATAAGAAATATCGATTCTGTTGGAGACGTAATAGGAATAACAGATATAACAGGAAGTCAGATTCCTACTTATATGTTACCAGATGAAGTTCTTAATAAAATTTATAAAGAAGATGGGACAACTGCAATTTTAGTAACATTCCAAGATGGAATTGCAGAAGATAGGACACTAGATGCTATTCAAAAATTACGTGACATAACAGATGAAAATTGTAAAATAAGTGGAATGTCAGCAACAAACCTTGACATAAAAAACATATGTAATTCAGAAGTAATTATATATGTAATAATTGCTGTAATTTTATGTGTTATAATTT
>CAJMOW010000125.1 GCA_905215145.1 uncultured bacterium
GGAATAGAATCAATAAAGTCAAAAAAACTAAAGTGGGGAAGACTATTTAATGGAAGTGGTGGAATGCCTAGTAGTCATACCTCATTTTCAACATCAATTACAATGCTTATGGGATTAAATTTTGGATTTGATTCACCTTTTTTTGCTCTTCCTTTAGTTTTTACACTCATAGTAGCTTATGATGCAATGGGACTTAGAATGCAAAGTGGTAAACAAGCAGAAGCAATTAATTTAATAGTAGATGAACTATTTTCAAATGATATTAAAGTTAATTTCGGAAAATTAAAAGAAGAACTAGGACATAAACCACTAGAAGTAGTGGGTGGCATAATGTTAGGTATAATAAGTGCTTTATTTTTTAATATTATAATGTAATTTATGACAAATAACATATTCAATTATAAATATCCCTCATATTATAAACTAGATAAGGGGGATAAAAAATGTTATTTAATAAAAATTGTTGCTGCAATCGTCAAGGTGGATTTGGTTTTCCTATGAATAATGGATGCTGTCAACAACAAATGGAAGGACCAGTTATGGAACCAACAATAACAAAATGTATAGAAAAAGAATTTTATCATGAAGTTCCACATTGTTGCCCAATACATACACATGTAGTAAACAAACATATTTACACTCATACTTATACACCACAATATACATGTAGCGAAGAAAATGTAGTAGTAAATAATGATTGTGGTAGCTGTTCAGGATTAGCAGGACGTTAAAATTTATAAAAATTTCACTTTTGTGAAGTTTTTTTGTTATAATATAATAGTGTAGAGGGATAGAATGAAGATAATTGAATTAAAAAATAACAAAACATTATTAAAAGAATATGTAAAACTATGTAATTCGGAATGGGGTACTAAAAAAAGTTTATTAGAAATGAACTTATATATAGAAAAAAAAGTCAATAAAATACTAGAAGATGATAAAGTAATTAGTGTACAAGCACTAGTAAATAATGATGAACTAATTGGATTTATATCTTTATTTAAATATGATGGAGATGAAAAACGTGATTTAACACCTTGGTATGCAACGATGTTTGTAAAAGATAAATATAGAAAAAAAGGGTATTCAAAAATATTAAATGACGCTATTATAAAAAAAGCAAAAGAATTAAATTATTCAAAAGTATATTTAAAATCAAACTTAGTTAATTATTATGAAAAATTCGGAGCAAAATATATTGAAAATTTAAATAATGGAGAAAAACTGTACTACATTGATTTAGAGTAGTGTTATGAAAACGTTGTAAAATCTTTGTAAGATTAAAATATAATTATGATAATAAAAAATTCATATTGAATGAAAACAATCTAACACGAATTTAAAAAAATAATTAAAAAAAGAGGTAATAATATGAAAGCATTAACAATCAAAGAACCATGGGCAACTTTAATAATATCTGGATATAAAAAATACGAATTTAGAAGTTGGAAAACAAACTATCGTGGTAAAATATTAATTCATGCAGGAAAAACTTTAGAAAAAGACGTAGAAAAAAGATTTGAAGAATATAACTTAAAGTATAATATGGGTTATATAATAGGAGAAGCAGAACTAGTAGATTGTATATTGGTAGATGAAAAACTTGAACAAGAACTAATAAAACTTAATAAAACAGTTTATGGTAGAAGTAGGCATGTAAGAAATTATGCTTGGAAATTAGAAAATATAAAAAAATATGAAAAACCAATACATATAAATGGAAAACTTGGATTATGGAACTATAATGAAGAAAATAATTAATAGCTTTTTACTATTTTCTTTTTTTTTCAATATAATATTGATATAATAAATATAGAAAAAGGTGATAAAATGAAAACATTGACAATAGATGGAAATGAAGCTAGTAGTATGTCTGCATACATGTTTACAGAACTTGCAGGAGTTTATCCTATAACACCATCAAGTCCCATGGCTGAACATATAGATGAATGGAAGCAAAAAAGAAAAAATGTATTTGATGAAAATGTTAAAGTAATAGAAATGCAAAGTGAAGCTGGTGTAGCTGGTTTTATTCATGGATCATTACAGGCAGGATGTTTAACAACAACATTTACATCAAGCCAAGGATTACTTTTAATGCTTCCAAATATGTATAAAATAGCAGGTGAAATGTTACCTTGTGTTATACATGTTGCAGCACGTAGTTTAGCCACTCATGCACTTAGCATATTTGGCGATCATCAAGATATATATGCAACAAGAGCAACAGGATTTTCGATTTTAATGTCATCATCAGTACAAGATGCAAATCTACTTTCTGCAGTAGCGCATTTATCAAGTATAGAATCTAGTATGCCATTTATACATGCATTTGATGGCTTCAGAACAAGTCATGAAATAAATAAAATTAATACATTAGAACTTGATGAAATAAAAAAAATAGTAAATTATGAAAAAATAGAGAGTTTTAGAAAAAGAGCATTAAATCCTTTAAATCCAATAGTTAAGGGAACAACACAAAATGATGATATATATTTTCAAATAGCAGAAGCTAAAAACAAAACATATTTATCTATTCCAAATATAGTAAACGATTATATGAAAAAAATAAATGAAATTGCAAATACAGACTATAAACCATTCAATTATTACGGAAACAAAGAAGCGAAAAAAATCATTATCGCAATGGGTTCAGTTTGTGAAACAATTAAAGAATTTATAGATGAAAATAAAGAATATGGTTTAGTTGAAGTTCATTTATATAGACCATTTAGTAAAGAATATTTAATTAAAGAAATACCAAGCACTGTTTCTAATATTGCAGTTTTAGATAGAACAAAGGAATCAGGAAGTGTAGGTGAACCACTTTATTTAGATGTTTTATCTGCTCTATCAAATTTAAAAGATAAACATTTTAATATAGTAGGTGGTAGATATGGACTTTCAAGCAAAAATACAACACCTGCTCAAATAAAAGCTATATATGATATGTTAGATAATTCTATTAATAATTTTACAGTAGGAATAGAAGATGATGTAACAAACCTAAGTTTAAAAATAGATAATAATTATAAAATAACTACATCAGATGAAATACTTATATATGGGTATGGCAGTGATGGAATGGTAAGTGCTTCTAAGTCAATTATTAAATTGATAGGTGAAAATACAGATAAATACGTACAAGGTTATTTTCAATATGATTCAAAAAAATCAGGAGGAGTAACACTAAGCCATTTAAGATTTAGCACTCAAAAAATAAAATCTACATATTATGTTGAAAATCCCAAATTAATCGTGGTAACAAAAGATACATATTTAAATGATTTTGACGTAATAAATAAAATACAGAATAATGGAATATTTATATTAAATACATCAAAAACAGAAGAAGAAGTAAATGAATTTATAACTGAAAATATTAAAAAAACATTATGCGAAAAAAATATTAAACTATATATAATAAATGCTTATGATTTAGCCCAAAAATCAGGACTTAGAAATAAAATTAGTACAATAATGGAAAGTTCTATTTTAAAACTTTTAAATATAGTAGATTACCAAAAATTAGAAGAAAAAATAATTAAAAATATAAGAGAAAAATTTTGGGATAAGGGAGAAGAAATTGTTTCAAATAATATAGAAGCAATAAAAAAAGTAGATCTATATTTAAAACAAATTAATTATGATAATAATTATAAAGAAATAAACAAGAAATCACAGACAATATTTGACTTAATTAAAGAAAGAAAAGGAGATACTATTCCAGTTTCAAAGTTTATGGATATTATGGATGGAAGTTTTGAGTGTGGAACAAGTAAATTAGAAAAAAGAAAAACATCAGAATTCGTACCATCATGGATTAATTCAAATTGTATAGAATGTAATCAATGTTCATTTGTATGTCCACATTCAGTAATAAGACCATTTATATTAAATGAAAAAGAATATAATGACAGCCCAGAATATATAAAAGAAAAATGTAAAAAAATGCTTGGAAAAGAAAATATGTATTTTATATTAGGAATATCAATAAAAGATTGTACAGGATGTGGTTTATGTATAAAAACATGTCCAAGCAAAGAAAAAGCACTTATATCAAAAAATATTGATATTGAACTAAGAAATAATGTACAAGAAATATATGATTATTTAGATAAAAACATCACATATAAACCAATCTTTAATAAATATACAGTAAAAGGTTCACAGTTCAAACAATCTAAGTTTTGCTTCCCAGGAGCATGTGCTGGATGTGGTGAAACAGCGTATATAAAAATTCTTACACAATTGTTTGGAGAAAACTTAATTATTGCTAATGCTACAGGATGCTCATCTATATATGGAGGAAGTATTCCCAG
>CAJMOW010000126.1 GCA_905215145.1 uncultured bacterium
ACTTGTTGTTTAATTTATTCAAAATACTTTGAATCAGATCAAAATATTAAAGAAGATACTTATTGAAGAAACAATAAGTGTATAACTATTTCAAAATATGATCCTACATGCGACTTAAAACAAACACGCAAACGCAAGACCAAATTACAGACGCAAGAGTAGCTAAAACTGAAGTAAATGTAATGAAAAGACGTATCTGTACTTTATCAGATAAAATGGTAGAACTACTAGTACGTCAATTACAACACGAATTGTATAATCATAATCTTTATCGTACCTTTGCTAATTTTTATGGTACTCAAGGTCTAGCTGTACTTGAACAATATTATATAGACCGAGCAGAAGAAGAAAAACTTCATCACGATTGGATTTATGGTTATTTAAACGAAAATGATGCTATATTTATCTATCCTGAAATTCCAGGAATTGTAGAGAAATGGGATGATAACATTAAACCATTCGCTTTAACTGTAGATAAAGAAATTGAAACAACAGGTCTTATCTATGATATGGTAAATCAAGCAGTTTCAGATAATGATTGGGCGACTTTTAATTGGCTAAACGGAGATGATGAAAAAGTTGGACGTTTAGTTCAAGAACAGGTAAACTTCTTTTGCCTGGCTGCATAGTAATATGTAGTATAAAATAGATCAAAAACGGTGAAAGCTGAGATGCTAATACCGTGCTAAACGTATTAATAATATAATACGTCAGTGTAACGCGTAGGTTTTGAAACTTGAAAAAGAATAAAATAAACCCAAGAGTGATCTACTCCTAATAAATTAGGATGAAAATGTACGCTGAACTATAAGGAATTCAACTTATAGAAGTTAAGATAAAAAGCTTAACGATAACAAATTGAGAAGAAGAGTCTATTAGTAGAACTGCGCTTGATATTGCTGAAGAGGAAGGGTCTTGGTTGCGTAAAGAAAAATCTATTATGAATGCTTACAAAGGAGACACAGATTAAAGTATTGATAATCTTTATTTTTGCGGTGATATTCACGCAAATCTAGATTATATTAAATACTTTATAAAAACAGGAGTTGGATTTAAAAATAAAATATCTAACTCCTGTATTATTTTATGTGGAGATGTAGGATTAGGATTTGCTCCAAAGTTAGAAGAACAGAAGTTAAGCGAGCTTAAAAAGATTTGCGAGAAGCAAAACTGTATAATAATGTGCTGTAGAGGCAACCACGACTCGTTTTTAGCTTTTCAGAACCCTAAATATAAATCAGGAAGAGTAATTACTCTATCTGATTATGATATTATAGAATTTAAAAATAAAAGAATTCTAACTATTGGCGGTGGAATCTCAATAGATCGACTTTATCGGAAACAAAATGGCTGGGGTTATTGGGAAGATGAAAAAATTGCCTATTTAGATGATTTTTCACAATTCCAAAATATACAGATAATTTGTAGTCATTGTGCTCCTACTTGTGCTTATCCTTATGGATTCGATAATCCTATAGTTAAGCAATTTTGTAAAGATGATCTAACTCTAATGGATGAATTGATCTATGAAAGAGATTATTTACAACGTCTTTATAACGAACTTTCTAAAACAAATACCATAGAAGATTGGTATTATGGTCATTATCATCAAAACATGTTCCAAACTATTAATAATACAAGATTTCATTTGTTAGGAATAAACAATATAGTTCAATATGTTAACTCTGAAATGTAAATTAGTTGCTGTACAAGATGGTACACATACTAATTATGTATTTGAAGATGTTGATAAAGAACTAAACAGCGAATTAAAGTATATTGCTTGTACTAAACCACCTAATTGAAACTATTCTACTGAACTTAAAATAGGAGATGTTGGATATTTAACATGTAAGTTTGTAGAGGCTGGAGTAACACAATGGTATAATCCAGAACAAAAAGATTTTTGTGTCTATAATTATACTAATTGTTACTTTATAAACTTTATTAAAGTACAAGAAAATATAAGTAATAAAGAATTTAATTTTTAAATATATGAGTACAGAATTTGGAAGTATATTGCAGCAAGCAATTGAAAATAAAAGTAACGATATTAATTCGTTTACGTGGCGTTTTCAAAATGGAAAAGATGTTAAATTAATGGATTGTACAAGAGAAGAACTAAAAAAGTTCTGAAAGCATAGTAATGAAATGCTATATAATACTAATCGGTATAATCCAGGGAAAATAACAATTAGAGAAAATATCAATCGAATTTATAATGATTGTAATGCAGAATTATTTGTACGTTATTTGCTAACTGAATGTGAGGTTGATGCACTTAAAACTCGCAAAGATATTCTTGATTATATAAATCAACGTAAATCAGCAGATAATCTGTCTTTATCTGATTCAATTGCAACAATATTTACAGGACTTCCAGCAATTTATGAAAAGATTACACTTGCAAAGTTAATGGATGCTTGTTTTGATAAATTAGAAATTATTAATAAAAAGATGATTTCTGATAAGTTTATTTTAGCGCAAGGTATCTGATTGACTGATGCAGAAAAGGAAGAATTAACTGAGTATGATAGTAATGGTAAAATGCGTAATCGTATGGATGTAATTAAGGAACGTTTAATTATTAATCCTGAAATTAAATTAAGAATATGTCCTACTGGACTTTCTTATTCAGAATTTCGAGCATTGCGTCAAATGCCAAATTTACCTAAGATTGTTGATCTTCCTTCTGTTACATTGAAGACACTGCGAGATAAAATATTACTATTGTTAAATAACGATCTCGATTATCATATACATAAGTGGGAGACTATTAAAAACAATATTCAACGTGTAGCAGAATATAAAAATTGGAGTTTAGATATTAACTAATTTAATTTTATAAATTCCAAATCAATTTTAATTTTTTCTAATTTATTAGGTTTAATTATAAATAATTACTAATTTTGTTAAAATTAAATTTACCGCTACTAGAGGAATTATGTTTAATTAATAGTCCATCTGGTCTTGAATTCCCAATGACAACATATATTATAAACTATTGTTATCAAATTAAAGGAATTCAATATAAAATAGATAAAGTAGGAAATCTGTTTATTACAAAAAATACAACTTCTCCTAAGACGTATCCTTGTTTAATAGCACATATGGATGAAATACATAATCTTAATATACCTAGAAAAATTATACTTAAAAATAATTTAATCTGAGCTGTTACAGAGGATACTAAACAACCTTGTGGATTAGGAGCAGACGATAAGTTTGGTATTTGTATTATTTTACAATTATTAAAAATATTACCTGACATCAAAGTGTGTTTTACTGTACAAGAAGAATCCTATGGTATAGGTGCTATAGAAGCACAATTAAATTCAGAATTTTTTAGCAATATTAGATTTATGATTGAGCCTGATAGACGAGGAAATTCTGATATAATTGTAGAAACAAATTGTTTAAAAATAGCCTCTGACGAGTTTCTTGAAGATATTTCAGATTTACTACAAAAATATAAATATAAGCCTGCAATTGGAACATTTACAGATATTGGCGTATTAAAAGAAACAGTTAATGTTTCTGCTATTAATTTATCTTGTGGATATTATAAAGAACATACTTCAAGAGAATATGGACGCTTAAATGAATTAGAAAAATGTTTAAATCTTATTTATGATATTATAAATAAAGCTATAAAAGTATATGTTCATGATTCTCCTGATAAAGCGTATTGTTCATGGTATTATGATACCTATGGAGATGATGGCATTAGTAATTTAGATAATTATTCAACTATTTCATACGCAGAAGCATCTTACATTTGTCATACCTGTAAAGAGCACGATTGTAGTAAATGTAAAATTTGGGAAATTGCTCGATAGAACAACTCGACAAAAAGAAAGCATTAAACGATGATTAGATAATAATGGTAAAGGGATATTAGAATGCACTACAGGCTATGGTAAGACATTTTTATCTATAATGTTAATTCAGTCAATGTTAAAATCTAATCCTGATACTCAGGTTCTTATAAGTGTTCCTACAGAAATACTAAAAGAACAATGAGATAGACAGCTTATTAAATATCATTTATTTAATAGTTGTAAGGTTGAAATTATTAATACAATTATTAAAAAAAGATATTTTGTAGATTTACTAATTATTGATGAAATCCATACTGCCTGTAGTCCAACTTTTATTCAGATATTTAGCGCTGTAAAATATAAATATATATTAGGTCT
>CAJMOW010000127.1 GCA_905215145.1 uncultured bacterium
CAAATAAGATAGTTCTTGTAGCTACTTGTACTGATAATGAATCAGGTATTTCAAAGTATTTATTTAAATTAGGAAATGGTAATTGGATAGATAATGGAACTAGTAATAAATATACATTTTCAAATTTGAATGATAGTACTTCATATGATTTTTCAGTAGAATGTATTAATGGAGTAGGAATGACTAGTCAATCAACACTTAATTCAACAACTTCTGAAATAGGGGCTCCAACATTTATAGTAAGTAATCCTGGTATATGGGAAACTAATAAAAATGTAACAATTTCTTATCCTGCAAATTATACAAGATATGAATTTAATATAATTGATGGAACTGCAACTAGAAATGGTCAAGAATTAACACCTGGTACCTGGTATATAGCATCATCATTAGAAGAAGTTGTTAATTTTACAACTGAAGGTACAATAGTAGCTAGAGTTTACGATGGAACAAACTTAAAATATGCTGTAAATCAAGCTATTACATATGTTGATCCTACTAAACCAACATGTGAAATATTATTAACTGGTGGTACATTAGGTACAAATGGATATTATACAGTTGCACCAAAAGTTCAATTTAAAACATCTATTGCAGGTGGAAGTGGAATTTATTTTGGCCAATCTAAAACTAATAGTCCTGTATATGATAATAGTGTAACAAAAAATAATTCAGGACTAATTAATATAACAGATGTTTCTGACGGAAATAATACATATTATGGATTTGTTAAAACTGGTGTAAAAGATATGGATGTTACTTCAACATGTTCTAAGACTTTTAAAGTTGATACTACAAAACCAGTTGTCGCTATTAATGGAAATGCCTCAGTTAGTTATGCAAATTCATCTGCAACAATAACAGTTCCATTAAAAATTACAGATCTTACAAGTGGAATAGATACAAATACATTCACTGATTCTGATATAACAGTAAAAGTAGGAACTACAACAGTAACACCTACAAAATCATTAAAATATAACTCTGTATCAAATGGTGTATATAGTTATACATTAACATTGTCTGGTGTAACAGGTAATGGTGCTCTTAATCTTTCAGTGGGTGCTGGTATGGTTGTTGATAAAGCTGGAAATAAAAATAATACAGCTTCAATATCTACAAATGTAATTATTGATAATACAGCCCCTACTTTAGAAATAACAGGAACTAATGGTACAACTTATAAAAAGGAATCAGATGCTACTATAACACTTAAAGATACAGGTGGAAGTGGTTTAACTGCTGGTAGCTATACTATTAAATATGGTTGGGCTACTAGTAGCCAATCTTGTAGTAATCTTACATCTTCAACAACTATAACTGTTGCTGCAGGAGCAACATCAGGTTCTGTTAAAGTAAATGTTAAAGGAAAAACAGGAGCAGGAAAACTATATGTATGTAATAGCACTTCAATAACTGATAGAGCTAAAAACACATTAAGTGCTAATAGTATTGTGTCTTCAAATATGTATTTAGATAATGAAGAACCTCAAATAGTTATTAATCCAAATGGTGGATCTTATACTATTCCTGTTGGAAGCACAAGTACGGCTGTTAGAAAAACAATAACAGTAACAGATTCAACATTAAATAAATCTTCACTTAAATATGGTTGGTCATCATCTAAAGATGTAAAACCAACAATGTCATCATCTTTTACGAGTGGAACTTCATTTAATGATTCATTAAGTGGTGGAGATAATTATTTGTGGATAACAGCAAGTGATAATTTATCAAATACAACAACAATAGTAAGTAATTCGTTTAATGTTGGATACTCGGTAGAATATAATGCGAATGGTGGAACAACAACTTGTTCTGTACAAAGAAAAGAACACGGTAAAAATTTAACTTTATGTTCTACTACACCAATTAGAAGTGGGTATACATTTGCTGGTTGGTCTGATAGTAGTACAGCAACTAGTAAAAAATATGATGTATCTGGAACATATACGGATAATAGTTCAGTAAAATTATATGCTGTATGGAAAAGAACAACTACTGTAACAGCTGCAACGAAAAGTAAAGTGTATGATGGAAAAGCGTTAACTTCGAATGAGTGTAGTGCATCAAATTTAGCCTCAAGTCATACAGTAACCTGTACAAATAGTGGAACAATAACTGATGTAGGAAGTGTGACTAATTCGGTAAATACAGTAAAAATAACAGATTCAAATGGTAATGATGTTACAGATAATTATAGTGTAACAAAAGTTAATGGGAAATTGACTGTTACAAAAGCGAATTCTACAAATCCTACATTAACAGCATATGAAGGTATATATGATGCAACCAGTCATACATTTACAATGAGTGGTGGGGTTGGAGGAACTATTAATTATAGTACTAATAATGGAACAACATGGACTACAACCAAACCAACAAGAACAACTGCTGGAACAACAACAGTACAAGTTAAAATAGTTGGTGACAAAAATCATAATGATACTAGTGTGATTTCAACAACAATAAAAATTGATAAAAGAGCTATAACAGTTAAAGCAGCAGTAGCAGAAAAAATTTATGATGGAACAGTATTAACAAAAACAGATGGGTGCGAAAGTACAACTAATTTAGTTTCTGGTCATGAGGCTAAATGTACTAATACAGGTGCATTATTAAATGCAGGAAGTTCAGGAAATACATTAAGTAAAGTTTCCGTTGTAAGTGCAACAGGCGCAGATGTAACAGATAACTATGAAATAACAAAAGAAGGTGGAAGATTAACTGTTAAACCAAAAAGTGTAGCAGTAACATGGGGAAGTACGACAACATTTACATATAATGGAAATGCTCAAGCACCAACAGCAAGTGTTACAACAGGAATATCAAATGAGACAATGACAGTAACAAGAACAACAGGAACAAACGCAGGAAGTTATACATCAACAGCAAGTTGTTCAAGTGTAACAGGTGGACAAGCAAAATGTTCTAACTACACGTTAACAGGAAATACAAAAGCATTTATTATAAATAAAGTAACACCAACAATAAAATTTGCTACAACTTCTGGTAGTGTAACATATCATACTGTTAATGGATTTAGTGGAAATTGGATATATTCTCCAGTAAAAGTTTCTGGTACTGTAACTTTAACTAGCTCAAATACAAATTATGTTTCTATACAAGAAAACTACGTAAGCACTAAAGTAGATTCTTTTACATCCCAACCTTCATCTTATTTTACAATAGTAGTAAATGGTGTTAAAGCAACTTTAACCCCAATTCCAATAACCGTCAAATTTACTCCAGATAATGAAAATTTTGAAACTGTAACTGAAACGTTTAACGTTACAGTAAACCAAGCAACCCCAAAAATAACATTAAGTGAGGAAAGCGCTTGGTTAAGTAGTAGTAAAACTTTTACTGAAAAAGCAAATGTTTCAGGAAAATTTACTAATACAAGTGGAACAACAAGTGTAGCAACGGTATCACCTATAAGTAATAGTACCGCCGTTGCAGCAAATACAGCCCAAACAGTAACAGTAACAGGAGTTAAAGATGGAAGTAGTACAATTACAGTAAAATTTGAACCAACAGATACAACAAATTATAAGACAGTATCAGCTAAATATACAGCAAAAGTGGATAAAACAAGACCAACAATAACAGCAAATGGCTATGCATATTCAAATCAAAATGGATCTCATGATTCAACAACATATAATGACACTGGAGACCCTGCGATTCATACGCATAGTTCTAATAATGCTACCTCAAGTGATATTTATGATTGGAATAATACAGGAATAAATTTTAGAATAAAGTTTTCTGATTCTGGTTCGGGAATAAAAAGTGCAAAATGGTGCTGGAATGATAGTGGTGATTATAATACAAATACTGAAATAAATAACTGTTCTACTAACGCAATAAATTATAAGCAAATTGAGTTGATAGCCGCTGGATATAGGAAAGGAACTTTTACTGTAGAAGATAATGCAGGAAATAAAACGATTTATAATGTTATTGTAAAAATAGATAAAACAAGACCAACAATAACAGCAAATGGCTATGCATATTCAAATAAATCTGGATCTAATACATCAACAACATATAATGACACTGGAGACCCTGCGATTCATACGCATAGTTCTAATAATGCTACCTCAAGTGATATTTATGATTGGAATAATACAGGAATAAATTTTAGAATAAAGTTTTCTGATTCTG
>CAJMOW010000128.1 GCA_905215145.1 uncultured bacterium
AATGTTTTTACAAACGATGAAAAAGATTTAATGTTAGTTGCGCTAATACTTCATGATGGTTGCAAATCTGGATTAACAAAAACACAATATACTGTTGTAAATCATCCATTGATTGTATCTAAGTTAATTAAGGATAATAAAAATTTGCTAACACTAACAGAAGGAGAATTAGAATTTTTATGTTCATGTATAGAAACACACATGGGACCTTGGAATAAAGATTTTAAAGGAAATACAGTATTACAAGTTCCAAAGAATAAATATCAAAAATTTGTACATATGTGTGATTTCTTATCATCAAAGAAATTTTTAGATGTTAAATTTGTTAACAATGAAATATCAGAAGATTAGGTGATACTTATGAAAGGTAAAATAATATTAATAGAAGGAACAGATTGTTCTGGAAAAGAGACACAATCAAAATTGTTGGTAAAAAAACTAAATGAAAATGGAATTAAAAGCGCATACTTTTCATTTCCAAATTATGATTCTCCAACTGGTAAAATAGTAGGCGGACCATTTTTGGGAAAAGAATATATTTCAAAAAGTTATTTTGAAGAAGGAAGTGTAAATGTAGATCCAAAGGTATCATCTTTATATTACGCAGCTGATAGATTATATAATTATGATATAATAAAAAAAATGCTTGATGACGGAATTATAATTATTCTTGATAGATACATATATTCAAATATGGCATTTCAAGGTGCAAAATTTGAAGAAAAAGAAAAAAGAAGTGAAATGTATAAATGGATAGATGATTTAGAGTTTAATTTTTTAAAACTACCAAAACCAAACATAACTTTTTTCTTACATACTCCAGTCAATGTTATTATAAAACTTTTAGAAAAAAGAGAAGAAAAACCTGATGGAAATGAAACAAATAAAGACTATTTAATTAAAGCTGAAAATTCATACTTTGAATTATGTGATTTATATAATTTTAGGAAGATTGAATGTACACAAAAAGAACAAATGAGATCAATAGAAGAAATAAATAGTGAAATTTTAAAAATAGTAAAGGAAAATGTACTATGAAAAAAATAGTCTATTTTGGAAGCTTTCGAGATAATCTTTATTGTGGAAAATATGAAAATAATGAATTTTCATACATAACTGATTATGAAAAAATGAAAATAGAATTATTAAAGATACTTAAAACAGGTATAGAAAAGTGGAAAATAAAAGATGATGAGTTTGGTATATATTTTAAAAATAATATTATAGTTTTAGAAAATATTAATTTAATTGATAATGAGTTTCTTAAACCATTAAAAATAGAACTAAATAAAAAATTATTTGAAAAAAAGATTAAACAACTTAAAAATAATGCAAAATATGTATTAAAAAAAACAAATACTAAAACAAAAGTTACCTTTGTTGTTAGTACAATTATAGTATCAACTATATGCGGAATAGCTATAAATAATAATTCACAAACAAAAAAAGAACGACCTGAAGTTATAAAACCATATAAAATATCAGAAAATGTAGAAGATACATATCAAGATAAAACATATGAAAACAATGAAGTAATAATAACTAAACGGTTTCAAATAGAGGATTATAAAAAAGAACAACAGAATATAATAAATAAATATGCTAAAATGTATTATATAGATAATGACGTTGCTAAAAATTTAATATCTGAAAATAAAAATGAATTAAATAAATATAGTACCTTTGAAATAGGAGTAATACAACTTTTTAAAACATATTATTGGGAAGAATCAAATATAGACAAAACTCCTATTGTAAGTAACCTTACCGAAAAAGAAAAAGAAGCAAAAATACTAGAGTTTGCTAATGTGTATTGTGAATATGATGAAGATGTACTTGCGACACTTATAGCAGTCCATAGATTGGAAACGGGTTATGGTACTTCAAAAGTGTATTTAGAATATAACAATTGTGCAGGAGTTATGGAATATGACAATGAAGGAAATTATGTTCCAGTAAAATATAAAACATTTGACATGGGGGCAGAATCTTTTACAGATGTTTTCTTAAAAGTGAAAAAACAAGTATTAGAGAAAGCTCAAAATAATGAAGAGGGTTTTGATATAAATAAATCACTTGCATATAATATGGATTCAGTATACTGTGGAGAAGAAATTCCTGAAGGGCAACCTAAATGGTATGAAATAGTAGAAGAATTAAAAGAACATGTAAAAGAAGAAGGTATACTAAATAACTATTGTCAAGTGAGTTTTGACAAGAAAAATAGAAAATGATATAATTGTCTAGTTAGAAAAAGGTGATTACTTATGAAAATTAACAGTGTAGAATTAGTTATAAGTGCAACTAGAAGAAGCCAATATCCAACAGATAACAAACCAGAATTTTTATTAGTAGGAAGATCAAATGTTGGAAAGAGTAGTTTTATTAATACAATAATAGGAAGAAAAAACTATGCAAGGACATCTGCAACACCTGGAAAAACTCAAACAATAAATTTCTATTTAGTTAACAATGAGTTTTATCTAGTTGATGCACCAGGATATGGATATGCAAGTTTAAATAAAACAAAACAAAGAAAATTTGGTCTTATGATGGAAGATTATTTAACTTCAAGAAAGAATTTAAAAAATGTATTTATGTTGATAGATTTTAGACATAAACCTACAAATGATGATTTAATGATGTATAATTATTTAAAATATTATAAATTGCCTGTTACAATAGTTGCTACTAAAACAGATAAAATAGGTGTTACACTTCAACAAAAACAAAGAAGTTCTATTTTAGAAGATTTAGATTTAGTAGTAGGTGATGACTTCGTAATGTTTTCAAATGTAACAAAATCAGGAAAGAACGAAATAAGAGAAAAAATTGAAAGAACTATTTAATTGTATTACATTATACTAACAAATTCATACAATACTTTAGGTGGTA
This sequence comes from uncultured bacterium, assembly GCA_905215145.1. Next base: position 2,896 of record CAJMOW010000128.1, read on the forward strand.
CAAGTGAAAGTTAGTATTGAAGATGAAAACAATTTTATAGTTTTTTTAAACAATAAAAAATTTTGTCTAGATGATAAAGACGATTTAGAACAACAATTTAAAAGCATATTTAACGATATAAAACTTAGATATCAATTTGATGTAAGTGGATACTATGATATTATAGTGTATAAAGATAAAATATATGGAATGATTTTATCAATGAAAAAGGAAGATATTGAATACTTTGATTACTTTGATAATCAAGTAGAAATGAGAATAGTAACTTCACCATATGATAAATTTATATATAAATTAGAAAATAATGATTTAAATATACCATTTGATAATTGTGAAGTTAGAAGTTTTAGGGGAAATATATACATAATTCCACATAATAACGTAAAAAACATTGAATTTGCGCAAATACTAGAGTATACTACAGTGATATATGGAGAAGAAGCAGATAAAATAATTAAATATTCAAAAAAAATGAGGTGATATAAATGAAGAAACCAGTTGTCGCATTAGTTGGAAGACCAAATGTAGGAAAATCAACTTTATTTAATAGATTAGTTGGTAAAAAAATATCAATAATAGAAGATACTCCAGGAATAACAAGAGATAGAATATATGGAAGTGTTACTTATGGAAAATATAAATTTCATTTAATAGATACAGGTGGAATAGATATAAGCAATGTTTCATTTAATGATGAAATAAAAATACAAGCTGAACTTGCTATCAATGAAGCTGATGTAGTAGTTTTTGTTGTAGATGGGAAAGATGGGTTAACTTCAAATGATAAAGTAGTAAGTGAAATGCTAAAAAAATCAAATAAAAAAGTTATTATTGCTATTAATAAAGTGGATAGTAAATTATCAAAAGATAACATATATGATTTTTATGAACTTGGATTTGATGAGTATATTAATATAAGTGGGGAACAAGATATAGGAATGTATGATTTACTTGATGCTATAACAGCTGACTTTAATGAAATTGAAGAAGAAAACGATGATTCATTAAAATTTAGTATAATAGGAAGACCAAATGTAGGAAAAAGTAGTTTAGTTAATGCTTTATTAAATGAAGAAAGAGTAATAGTTTCAAATACAAGTGGAACAACAAGAGATGCTATTGATACACCATTTACTTATCATAACCAAAAATTTACTGTTATAGATACCGCAGGAATGAGAAAAAAAGGTAAAATTTATGAAAATGTTGAAAGATATAGTTTACTTAGAGCTTTAAAAGCAATAGATAGATCAGATGTGTGTGTTCTTGTTATAA
>CAJMOW010000129.1 GCA_905215145.1 uncultured bacterium
GTTCTCTAGTATACAACCACACTCCTCACATACTTCTCCAAATGAAGTCTGTAATTTATGAGGACAAGTATTACAAATATTTAATCTTGTGGTTGCTAAATCTTGATTAATTCCAAATATATGGAAATATATACTCTTCAATATTACTAAAGGTTTAGTAAATATTGCTTTAATCCATTTCTTTGACATCTTTTCAGTAGGTTCTTGAGTCATAAGTATATAAGCCTTAGTAGGGTTAGCCATTACTGGAGTCCCATATAGTAATAAATTATTTACCATTTCTTCGCAGGACAATGCTTCTTCTCATTAGGTATCTTTAATTCCAGTAGACATCCGCATCCTTTTATATATCCTTCTTTTGGACCAATACTTATGTCATTGTTTTCTGGATTTAAATACAACTGTCCATTACATATTGCATCTTCTTGATTACATATTGGACAGCGTCTACATATTTTCCATCTTTCTTCTATTTCCTCTAGTGTCATAATTAATATTCAATACGTTGACGTTTCTTTTTATTTTCTGCCAATATAGATTCTTTCTTGTAAAAAGAAAGCATTCTTATTACTTCATCTTTTAAATATGGTAAGTGATATACTGTCATGTTATCACTGTGGTCGAAGTGTACTAAAACTAAGTCTTCAATTTCAAATTCTGGGTTTTTCTTCTGAATCATCCAGGCGTAAGTACTTAGCTGAAGGGCATAATGCCAATAATTAACATCATCTAAATTATTTAGAGGATACTTCATCTTAACTGATGTCTTAGTTTTAGAATTAAAGAAGCTCTTTGTTTCTATTTTTTTATTAGTCTTCCAGTCACCAATAATTATCTTATTACCTCTTTTAACTAATAAGTCAATTTGTCCAGCTATTCTTAGTTTTCCGTCCTCAGATACTCTAGAGATTAGATACTCAGGATATACCCCATTCTCCAAATCTAGATTGTTATAGTCTTTTATACACTCAAACTTACCACCTATTTGATATTTACTTAGATCTATATCCTTCTTCTTTTTGTAAAAAGAGTTTTCCAAATCTGCATGGATTCTAGTTCCTCTCTCGCAAGAGTTTCTGTTCTCCATATCCCATGCATCTAAGATAGCTTGTTGTTCTTTATTAAACTCGTCTTCTGTAATGTTATGAAGTTCAAGTAGAACTTTGTCAAATTTCTTAGTATTCAGCAGAGATTTTTTCTCGATAGCCCAATCTTCTTTAGGTAGAAGTTTCTCTAGTGCTTTATAAGCTGACCAGAACTCTTTATCAAAGGGTTGGGTGAAAGAATGAATTAAAGTCGTTACAGATATAAATTTCTGTTCTGGCTTTGTAACATCATAATAAATATGAGCTTCCTCTTCGAAAGCTATGTTCCCATTTTGTTTTGTAATTTTACTTTTGTCCATTAGTCATAATTCATTTAATCATTTATCACATTTATCTATATTTATTTGATACTTTTCAAGTATATTAATATTCTTTGTAAGATACAAATCAATAAATAATACATTATATTAAAAATGTCTAATATGACAAAAATGGTAACATTTGGATGTCCAATTTTTAAAAACGGGTCAGGCATTCATATTAAAGAGAAAAACAAAGGTAAATTTACTGCCTCTGCTAAGGCTGCAGGATAGTCTGTACAGGAACATGCTAAATCTGTACTAAACAATCCTAATGCTACTCCTCTTCAGAAGAAGCGTGCTAACTTTGCTAGAAACGCGGCTAAATGGAAACACGAAGATGGAGCTAAGATACATAAACCAAGTGGACATAGATCTATTCTAGATAATGGATGGATTCCTACTACTAGATTAAAGAAAGGAAATTATGGATTAATTAAAACAAGAAAGCAATGAGCGCTGTAGTTAAATTAATTAAAGAATTTATACTTAAGATATATCTTTATTTACTATTTATATTTAATAAGTAATATGGACTATAATAGAGCAACTCTTTATGCGGCTACTGGTCGTACTTTATTACTCCCTGGCTGGAAAGGGTATTTTTATTGGGACTATACTAAGAATGAATTAAATTTTAGAAATGGAGACTATCATTTAGATAACAAATAGCTCAAGGAGAAAGGAGTTATGGAACGTAATGATTGGTATTATATAATATGATAATTAAAAATAATATTATACCGTTTGGAGGTTATAAAGTAATTAATCTGTTTGGATTAATATTTACTAAGTCGGATTTGACTGATGAGGATAAGAATCACGAGAATATCCATTCAGTATAGATTTTGGAATGTGCAATAGCGTTTGCAGTACTTATATCTATATTATTTGGATTAGAATGGGTATGGTTAGCTATTCCATCTTTCTATATCTGGTATGGATTAGAGTATTTAATTATACGACTATTAAGACTTAAAGATTCTCAAAATGATTGCTACAGAGATGTAAGCTTTGAAGAAGAAGCTTATATGAATGAAGACAATTTACAGTATCTAGAAGGATAGAGAAAGATGTTTTCATGGATAAAATATCTAAAAGTTAATGCATAACAAAATAGGCGAACTTAGACAATTAAGTCTAGGCTCGCCTATTTTTATTTACTATTATACGTACAAGTGATTCTGTTTGGCTCTTCCCACCAAGGTTTATCTGAAAGTGGAGTTCTGATGCTATTGGGCCAATTTATAATTGGAGTAGTTTCTTCTACTATAGCCTCCATTATTTTAAATAATGTATCCAAGTCTAGCTCTGGAAGCAGCTCATGAATATTAGTTATTGTTTTCTTATAATTTATCATATCCTTAAAGTGTTGTTAATAATTACGTAGTATCTACTGACATATTAGTACGATACACTTAGCTTATTTAAGTTGTCTAGATAATCTAAGAACCATTGTTCGTTTTGTTTTCCTTCTTCTACAATAGTATTAATTAAAGATTCTATAGCTAATAGTGTTATTTCTGCTAGTTCCTCTAATTCCGATTTAGTAAGTTCGTTATATTTTTCAATCAAGTTTAACATAATCCATCCAGTCTTTTATATATGATTTACATTCTTCCAAATCTGGATAGATACTTGTTATAGAGCATCCAGTTTTCGGATTTTTAAAGTGGTGCATCTTAGCCTCTTCTTTTTTCTCCTCTTCTGTATTTCTATTTAATGTTCTATTCCAATAGTTGTACTTTTCATCTAACATTTCCATATCACATTCCTCTAATATTTTCATATTAGGGTTATTCATTATCTTGTCGTATTTTCTCTTTAAATTAGAGACTTTGACAACATCATTTCCATTTAATACAACTGCACACTGTTTCATTTCAATACCTTATAAGTACATATCTTGCCTATCTGTTTTCCTTGAATTGTTATTTGCGGAAGAAAATAGCAGGCTTGATTCTCAAATTCTTGAGGTACAAAGATATAATCAAACTTACTTCCAACTACCTTCTCACAAACTTTATTCCAATCGTCTCCCTCTTCTATAATAAGAGTTTTAGCTCCTGTTGGAGTTACTACATAATTCTCATTTAATTTTATCATAACTATTAATTTTGGCGTTGCCCTACTAGGATTCGAACCCAGACTAAATGATTTAGAGTCATCTGTGCTGACCATTACACCATAGGGCAGTAACTTATTTCTCTTTTAGAGATTTATTTTCTGCTGCCAATTTCTCTAGTTCTTTTCTTAATTGTTCATTTTCGTGAAATAAAGCCTGCATAGTAGCGTTGATATTAGCTAATAGTATTCTCATTTGAGCAACCTATTCATACATAAGCTTTCAGTTGTTCAATTCTCTTTTTAGCTATATCTGACAATGCCATTTTAAATTTAGCAATACCAGCTCTTACTGTTTCTAACTTGCTACTTTCTAAGCATTCTTGTATTTTATGAACTTCAAGCTCCCCTAGATATTCGCATACATCTATAAATAAATCATCATCTAGAGATTCTAAATATTTCTGGAATTGGTCTACCTCTTCATTAGCTAGACAGCTTTCTTCCTTCTATCTTTCATAAGATATTAATAAGAACAAAGAATCGTCGGTAGATTCGGACTTAATAGTTAGCCCATTACCAGACATATAATATTCTTGATTCGTATTAATTGCCTCAACTAGCTATTTAAACTAGTCCTAATTTAACAATGTTTCTAAGTCTGTAATCATAATTGTTTTCTTTTTAGTTAT
>CAJMOW010000130.1 GCA_905215145.1 uncultured bacterium
TGGAGGACGTGTTAAAGACTTAATCGGTGTTCGTTATCATATAATTCGTGGAACATTAGATACAGCAGGTATTGAAAAACGTCGTCAAGGTCGTTCTAAATATGGTACTAAAAAACCAAAACAAAAATAATTAAATACAAATTAAAAATGAGAGGAGGTAAATTATGCGTAAAAGACGTGCAGTTAAAAGAGATGTTTTAGCAGATCCAATTTATAATTCAAAATTAGTTACTAAATTAATCAACAATATGATGATTGATGGTAAAAAAGGAAAAGCACAAACAATTTTATATGACGCATTTGATATAATCAAAGAAAAAACTGGTAAAGATCCAATGGAAGTTTTCGAACAAGCTATGGAAAATGTTAAACCAGCACTAGAAGTTAAATCACGTCGTGTAGGTGGTGCTAACTACCAAGTTCCAATTGAAGTACGTGCAGACAGAAGTCAAGCTTTAGGGCTTCGTTGGATTATACAATATGCTCGTTTAAGAGGAGGTCATTCAATGGCTGAAAACTTAGCAAACGAACTTATCGATGCATCAAATGGAACAGGTGCAGCAGTTAAAAAACGTGAAGATACACATCGTATGGCAGAAGCTAATAAAGCATTTGCTCATTATCGTTGGTAATATTAGGAAAGGAATTTATATATGGCTCGTGAATATAGCTTAGAAAACACACGTAACTTTGGAATAATGGCACATATTGATGCAGGTAAAACTACTTGTACAGAACGTATATTATTCCATACACATAAAATCCATAAAATAGGTGAAACTCATGATGGTGCTTCACAAATGGACTGGATGGAACAAGAACAAGAACGTGGAATTACTATTACTTCTGCAGCTACAACAGCTTTCTGGAAAGGTCATAGATTAAACATAATAGATACTCCAGGACACGTAGACTTTACTGTTGAAGTTTCAAGATCACTTCGTGTACTAGATGGTGCAGTTGCTCTACTTGATACACAAGCTGGTGTTGAACCACAAACTGAAACTGTATGGCGTCAAGCAGATGAATTCAAAGTACCACGTATGATTTTCTGTAACAAAATGGATAAGATGGGAGCTGAATTTGAACGTTGTTTAAAATCAATTAAAGAACGTTTAGGTGTTAATTTTGCCCCTATTGAATGGCCTATTGGTGCAGAAAGCGAATTCAAAACTATCATTGACTTGGTTAATATGAAAGCTTATGAATATGATAGAAAACCAGAAGAAAACGCTATAGAAATAGAAATCCCAGAGGATTATAAAGAAATTGCGCTAGAAAAACGTAACGAATTAATAGAAGCAGTTGCTGAATTCGATGACGAATTAATGAATAAATATCTTGAAGGCGAAGAAATTCCTGTTGATATGCTAAAAAAAGCAATTCGTAAAGGAACACTTAATGTAGAATTCTTCCCAGTATTATGTGGAACTGCATTGGGGAATACAGGTATTAAATTATTGCTAGACGCAGTAGTTGATTACTTACCAGCACCTTCTGATATAGAATCAATCAAAGGTGTAGATATGAATGGTGAACCAATTGAAAGACATCCTTCTGATTCACAACCTTTTAGTGCTCTTGCATTCAAGGTAATGACAGATCCATTCGTTGGTAAATTAACATTCTTCCGTGTTTATTCAGGACATATTTCTGGTGGCTCTTATGTATTAAATGCTACTAAAAATACAAAAGAAAGATTAGGACGTATTTTGCTTATGCATGCTAACAATCGTACTGAAATTTCAGATGTATATGCTGGAGATATAGCAGCAGCAGTAGGATTTAAAAATACAACTACTGGAGATACTTTATGCGATGAAAAAAATCCTTGTATTTTGGAATCTATGGAATTTCCAGAACCAGTTATTGAATTAACTGTAGAACCAAAATCAAAAGCGGATCAAGATAAAATGGGTATAGCTTTACAAAAATTAGCTGAAGAAGATCCAACTTTTAGAGCTACAACAAACCATGAAACAGGTCAAACAATTATTGCAGGTATGGGTGAACTTCACTTAGATATAATTGTAGACCGTATGAAAAGAGAATTTGGTGTAGAAGCTAATATTGGTCAACCACAAGTTTCTTATCGTGAAACTTTAACTCAAACAGCTGAATGTGAAGGTAAATATATTAAACAATCAGGTGGACGTGGACAATATGGACACGTATGGATCAAATTTGAACCAAACCCAGATAAAGGTTATGAATTTGTTGATGCAGTTGTTGGTGGTGTTGTTCCTCGTGAATATATTCCAGTTACTGATAAAGGACTTCAAGAAGCTATGAAAGCTGGAATTCTTGCAGGATTCCCAATGGTAGATGTTAAAGCAACATTATTTGATGGTTCTTACCACGATGTTGACTCATCTGAAATGGCTTATAAAATAGCAGCTTCAATGGCTTTAAAAGAAGCTAAAAACAAATGTAAACCAATCTTACTAGAACCTATTATGAAAGTTCAAGTAGTAGTACCTGATGAATATCTAGGAAATGTTATGGGAGATATTACATCTCGTCGTGGACGTCCTCTAGGTCAAGAATCAAGAGGAAATGCTCTTGCTATAGATGCAATGGTACCATTATCAGAAATGTTTGGATATGTAACTAGCTTACGTTCTAATACACAAGGTCGTGGTAACTATACTATGGTATTTGATCACTATGAAGAAGTACCAAGAAATATAGCAGAAGAAATCATCAAAAAAAATGGTGGTAATTAATTTAGTTTTAGAAGATTAGTTTTTAAACTTTTCTTCTGATTCCTAAATAAAAACATATTTTTATTTAAAAATAACTTGATATTTTTAGATAAGTAATATAAAATAGATTATGTAATAATTATAAGGAGGAAATTTAAAATGGCAAAACAAAAATTTGATCGTTCAAAACCACATGTTAACATTGGTACAATTGGACACGTAGACCATGGTAAAACAACTTTAACAGCTGCAATTACTAATGTTCTATCTAAAAAAGGATATGCTGACTTTGTTGATTATGCTAATATCGATAAAGCACCAGAAGAAAGAGAACGTGGAATCACTATTAACACTTCTCACGTTGAATATCAAACTGATAAAAGACACTACGCACACGTTGATTGTCCAGGACATGCTGACTATGTTAAAAACATGATTACAGGTGCAGCTCAAATGGATGGAGCAATCTTAGTTATTGCTGCAACTGATGGTGTTATGGCACAAACTCGTGAACACATCTTACTTGCACGTCAAGTTGGAGTACCTCGTATGGTTGTATTCATGAACAAATGTGATATGGTTGATGATGAAGAATTATTAGACTTAGTTGAAATGGAAATTCGTGAAATCTTAAACGAATATGGATTTGAAGGAGACGATACTCCAATTATCCGTGGTTCAGCTCTTAAAGCTCTTGAAGGAGATCCAGCTTATGAAGCTAAGGTTCTTGAATTAATGGATGCTGTTGATACATGGATCGAAACTCCAGCTCGTGATACTGATAAACCATTCTTAATGCCAATTGAAGACGTTTTCACAATCACTGGTCGTGGTACTGTTGTTACAGGACGTGTTGAACGTGGACAATTGAAATTAAATGACGAAGTTGAAATCGTTGGTATTAAACCAACTAGAAAATCAGTTGTTACAGGAATTGAAATGTTCCGTAAACAATTAGATTATGCAGAAGCAGGGGATAACGCTGGTGTATTATTACGTGGTGTTAACCGTGAAGACGTTGAAAGAGGGCAAGTACTTGCTAAACCAGGTAGTGTTACACCTCATACTAAATTCAAAGCTCAAGTTTATGTACTTAGCAAAGAAGAAGGTGGACGTCATACTCCATTCTTCAGCAACTATCGTCCTCAATTCTATTTCAGAACTACAGACGTAACTGGTGTTATTGAATTACCAGAAGGAACTGAAATGGTTATGCCTGGAGATAACGTTGAAATGACTGTTGAATTAATTGCTCCTATCGCTATTGAAAACGGAACTAAATTCTCAATCCGTGAAGGTGGTAGAACAGTTGGTGCTGGTAACGTTTCAGAAATTATTAAATAATTAATTAAAAATTACTCTTAAAAGAGTAATTTTTTTGTGTTTTAAAGGATTTTTACTAATTAATCTATATATTTTAT
>CAJMOW010000131.1 GCA_905215145.1 uncultured bacterium
TGGAGGCGGAGGTTCATCATTTATTTCTGGTTATGATGGATGCGATGCTATTTCTTCTGAATCCACTAATGATAACATAGTTCATACCGGACAATCAGTTCATTATAGTGGATATAAGTTTGAATATAGTCAAATGGTTGCAGGGAATGAAGAAATGCCTAGTCATCAAACAGGAACTATGATTGGTAATTCAGGTAATGGTTATGCCAAAATTTCAATAGTATCAGAATAGGAGAGGATAGAATGAAAAAAAATGGATTTACTGTAGTTGAGTTATTAGTTTCACTATCCTTAACTATGGTTGTTGTTATTATAATGTTTGAGATAATAATTTTACTTAAAGATTTATTTCAAACCTCAAATGTTAAAACAGAGATACTTAATAAAAAATCAATTATAGTTGATAAAATGTATACTGATATAAATAATAGAAATGTTAGTAGAATAGAACAATGTGGAGATTATTGTTTAAATTTTACAATGAATGATTCTACTGAAAGAAAATTTGAAGTTAATAAAGACGAGAATATAATTACATATGATGATTATACATTTAAACTTGAAAAAATATATACAATAGGAAATATATACTTTTCAAATGATGTTTTAAATTATACTTCAAATGAAAAAAATAATGGAATATTTGTTTTGAAAGTTCCAATATATTCAAAACTTACAAACAAGGAAAATTTAGGAATTGATATGGTTGCTACTTATAATACCAACAGCACGGCGATCGGTGCATTATATATAAAAGATACTATTCAAGATAATTGTAATGGCTTATTTTGTAAAGACAATATGTATAATGTAGGTGATGAAATTAAACTTGCTGATTATAAATGGCATGTTATAAAAAACAACGAATCATCTATAACACTATTATTGGATGGAAATGAGATTTCAAATAGAAGCCATATAGAAAATGGAGTAGCTCCTTATCAATGGTCTACATCAAATATTAATAAATATTTAAATGGGACTTTCTATGAATCATTATTAGATAAAGGTGTAGATGAAGATGAAATTTTAACAGAAGATAAAACTATATGCGATGATAAAACAGGAAGTGGAGGAAATCCTGGTGCACTTAATACTGAAGGATTGGATTGCAAAAGCAAATATGTAACTTCTAAAATAAGACTATTAACTCAAAATGAATTTGAAGAAGTTAAATCTTATTTTACTGAAAAGGGACTAGATTATACTTTCTTGTATTCTGAAACTGTAGGTAAATGGGCTTTAATAAATGGAGATAGTTCTTCAAACAAAATACTTCAAGTAGATAGTACTGGAGGAATTAGTAAGGATTCATCTACTGTTCTATTAAATGTTAGACCAGTCATTACACTACGAAAAAAATAACAAATAAAAACCAATTTTATTGGTTTTTTTATTTGTTTATAGTATAATTATTATGTTTATAGGATGTGTTAATATGTATTTGAAAAAAATAGTTGCGCAAGGATTTAAATCGTTTGCAGATAAAACTACAATAGAACTTAATAATGGAATAATAGGAATAGTAGGTCCAAATGGAAGCGGAAAAAGTAATGTAGTAGATGCTGTTCGTTGGGTACTTGGTGAACAATCAGTTAAATCTCTTCGTGGGGATGGAAATATGACAGATGTAATATTTTCTGGGAGTAAATCAAGAAATTCAAGTAATGTTGCATCAGTTACGTTGATATTTGATAATAGCGATTCATATTTATCTTTACCATACACTGAAGTTTCAATTAAGAGAAGAGTTTATAAAGATGGAACAAATGAGTATTATTTAAACAATGAAAAATGTAGATTAAAAGACGTTGTAAATATATTACTTGATAGTGGTATAGCTAAAGAAAGCTTTAATATAATTTCGCAAGGAAAAATAGAAGAAATTATAGCAAGTAAACCAAATGAAAGAAGAGTTGTTTTTGAAGAAGCAGCAGGTGTTTTAAAATATAAAAGAAGAAAAGAAGAATCATTAAGAAAATTAGAAAAAACACATTCTAATATGCAACGAGTAAATGACATAATAAGTGAACTTGAAATACAAGTAGAACCTTTAAAAGAGCAAAAAGAAAAAGCTATAGAGTATGGAATGTTAAAAGATGAACTTTCTAATATAGAAATTGCTTTAGTAGCTAATGATATAACTAATATTAATTATAAATATCAAGATAAAAAAGAAATAGTTGAGAAACTAAATAATGAACTTATAGAACTTTCTAATAAAAATAGAGGCAATGACGTTACTATTGAACAAAATAGAGTTGAAATAACAAAACTTGAAAATAAAATAAAAGAAAAACAAAATGAATTATTAAATGTAACTGCTGAAGTAGAAAAAATAAATGGGCAAAAACAGATAATATTAGAAAGAAAAAAATATCAAGTAGATGATATTAAACTTCATAATAACATTTTAGAATTAAAAGAAAATTTACTTAAAATAGATACTGAAATAAACAGTGTAAACAACGAAATAAAACTATTTAATGAAGAATTAGGTCAATGTAATTCAAAATTAATGGAAGAAGAAAATATATTAAAACAAATAAAAGAACAAAAAAATAATATCCAAATACTTTTAACAAATAAATTAAAAGAAAATAATTATAATCAAAATAAAATAGAAACTTTAAAACAAAACATAGAAAATAATGGTACATTACCTTATTCAGTAAGAAATATACTTTCTAATCCAAAATTAAAAGGAATTTATAATGTAATAGGTAATTTAATTGATACCAATGATAAATATAAAAAAGCTATATCTGTTAGTTTAGGTTCAGCTTCAAGTACAATCGTAGCTGATAATGAAAACAGTATAAAAGAAGCTATCAATTATTTAAAAAATAATAATATCGGTAGAGCTACATTTTTTCCTTTAAACATAATTAAATCGAGAACAATAGACTCTGAAACTAAATTATTGATAGATGGAGAAAAAGTTATATCAACAGCAGATAAATTAATAAAATATGATTTAAAATATAAAAATATAATTGAAAACCAATTTGGAAACGTTATTGTATGTAATAATCTAGATAGTGCAAATGAACTTTCTAAAAAAATCAATCATAAATATAAAATTGTTACACTAGATGGAGAGTTATTACACGTTGGTGGAGCAATAACAGGTGGAAATGATTCAAGACAAAACAATATTATTTCAATTAAATATGAATACGAACAAGCAATAAAAAATGAAGAAAAACTAGAAAATGAAATAAAAGATTTTGAAGTTGAAATAAACAATATTGATGAAAAAATTAAAATATCAGAAGAAAAAATATATTTAATTAATAAAGAAAAAATAAATATTGAAAGTAAAATATCAGATAAAAAAAATAAAAATAGTGATTTATTATTAAGAAAAGATTCTGTTAATCTTGAAATAAAAGGAACAAACAATCTATTAAATAACTCATTAGATAAAGAAGAAGAAGAAATTTTAAATTCATATTATAATACTTTGAATAAAAAAAGTGATATTGAAAATGAATTAAATATTTTGAACAATAAAAAAGAAGATTTAAATGATCAAGTACAGCAATATGAACATTTATTAAAAAGAGAAAATTCTATTTATAATCAAAAAAGTAATGAATTAAAAGAAGCAGAAATTGAAGTAAATAGAATGGATGTAAAATTAGATAATTTATTAAATTTATTAAATGAAACTTATAATATGACATATGAAAAAGCTACTTCTTTATATAAATTAGAATTAGATTCAGAAAGCGCTAGAAGTAAGGTTGGAACCTTAAAGAAAAAATTAAAAGATTTAGGGGAAGTTAATTTGGCAGCTCCTAGTGAATATGAAAAAGTAAGTACAAGATATGAATTTTTAATCAGTCAAAGAGAAGATTTAGTTAAAGCTGAAAATACACTACTTGAAATAATAAAAGAAATGGATTCTGTCATGAAAAATGAATTTATTAATACATTTAATATAATAAATAAAAATTTCACTGAAACATTTAAAGAACTATTTAAAGGTGGTACTGCTGAATTAAAATTAACAGATGAATCTGATTTACTAGAAACAGGAATAGAGATAGTTGCATCTCCACCAGGTAAAAAATTAACAAGTATTTCCCTTTTATCAGGGGGAGAAAAAACATTTACT
>CAJMOW010000132.1 GCA_905215145.1 uncultured bacterium
AACTAATACTATCAAATAATGATTTATTTGCAGTAGCATTAGTTCCTGTAGTTGTAGTATAAGTAATAACAGATAAGTTATTTTCTTTTAATCCATCTTTTGTAGCAAGATTTGAAATATCAGGTAATTCAGATTTATCTGCTTTACTTGCTAACGCATTAGTTAATTCAGAATTAGTAACCAAATCTGTTATATTAGGGATATCAGTTGTATCCGCTTTGTTATCTAATATATTTTGTAAATTTGTTATATCACTAATGACATGACTATGAATCTTATTAGCTTTATTATTTAATTCTTCTTTAGTCGCTAAATTTGTTATGTTTGGAATTTCTGACTTATCTGCTTTAACATCTAATGTAGTTTGTAAATCAATTACATCAGAAATAGAATGTGTATGTATTTTAGAAGCTTTGCCATTCAATCTATCTACTAACTCTGTTTTAGTAGCTAAATTAGTTATATCAGGAATTTCTTCTTTAGTAACAAAATTAGTTTTATCTATAGTATAAGTTGATTTGTCTAATTTATTATCATTTAATATCTTTCCTTGATTAGCAGATAGTGCTTTACTTGCATTTTCTGTAGTTAAGTTATCTACTACTTCAACAGATTTTATATTACTATCTACGTAATTTTTTACTGCTTTAGAACTTGGATAATGTACATCATCTGCACTATTTGTAATTTCTACTTCTTTTCTTAATATTGTTTCAAAATTAGCTATTTGAGCATTAAATTCTTCTTCAGTTCCTTTATATCCTCCTTCTTGTGCAGCTTCATAAGCAGATATTCCTGCAGTGCCAGGAAATATCTCTCATTTTTGAGTTTGTTTATTAAAATACTTTACTGCCATTTTGTTATTTAAATTGTCCCCCCCGCATTTTGATTTCAGGTGTATGATTGAGTTTTTTCTACTCCACTCATATCGTGTCATACAAAAGAAAATTTAAGATTTCTATTTGGGCCTAAATTAGCATAATAAACGAATGAATTATTACCAGGTCCAGTTCCCTGAACAGTAGCTCAAGCAACATTAACAGAAAAGAACAAATAATCCTGTACATAAGTACCTGAGTGTATAGTATATCCAGATTTCATTTTAGAAGTTCCTGTAGTCATTACTGTCATAGAACAAGTACCTCCATTTCTATCTCCTATCATAGGACTAAAAAATCCTGAATTAAAGGATGGCATCATAAGATAATTTTCTTCTTGATAAACTTTTATAGTAGCTACCCGTTGTTTTCCATTCATAATTACAGACACATTACTTGTAGTTAATAATGTATCTCCATTTGTAGCATTAGCTCCTAAACTAGGAGCAGTAACAGTGCCAGTTCTAGCATCAACATTTGTACCAGAATATGTAATCGATGCTCCTGACGTTATTGTACCACCTCCAGTAGTAGCTCCGTTATATCCATAAGTTTGAGAATATGATAAGTTTGGAGATACTGAACCACCTCCAGCAGGTGCATTTGGATAAGTAAAGTTAGTAATTGTTATAGGACCATAAGTTTTAGTTCCTGCACTCTGTTGAATTGTTAAATTAACGGTTTTAGTTTTTCCTTGATGATTTGCTGTAAATTTAACAGTACCTGTTTTTACCGTAGACGTATTATTAGCAGAAACAGTAAGAATTGAACCGCTTATAGTTCATCCTGAAACATCTGTAGTATAAGTACATATTGCAGAATCAAGTATATTTTCATTTCCAGCACTATATCCTGAAGTATAAGTTACTTTTTGCGTTATACCAGTTATATAATTTGATAAATATACTTGCCCACCGCCGCCAGCTACAGAAATAGCAGATATTTGATATGTTATATCTATATCTCCATAAGACTTACTATTAGCTTGTTGTTGAACTTTACCTGTAGTCGTTGAATTAATAGTTAATGTATTTCCTGAATATGGACTCTTAGGAGTTCATGTATATTTAAGAGTTTTCGTAATTACAGGCGATGTTGTTACACCCGAAACTGTAGCACCTTTTGAATTTGCAGTTACTACTCCAGTAGAAGTATTAAGCGTCGCAAATGTTCCTGAAGATCCAGGTCAAGAATATGTTCTTGCCATACTGCCTGCTCCGTATGTTGCAGCAGGAATTGTAGTTGTTATTCCCCCTGATGTAAATGTAAAAGTTATAACATTATTACTATTCGTAGATGGACTAGAATTTCCTCCACCTGCCCCAATCTGAGTATACGTTAAGTTTTCTGTTTCACTAAATGCTACTTTTGTTACATAATTCGCTTGTTGATATATATCTACAGATTTAGTATCAGATGATACTCCATTCATTGTTATTACTAAATTTGCCTTAAGTACTACTCTCCTTGTAGTATACGTTGTACCACAAGAATTTGCTGTAACTACTCCCGTTGAAGCATTAATAGCACCCCCATTAACTGAATTTGTACCAGTTCATTTAGCTGTAGCTCCTGATGTTAAATTAGATAGCGCTTCGGTGTAACCAGATGTATAATTTTGTGTTCTACTCTGTGTATAAGATAATGTAGGACTTACTCCTGTTCCTGCTGCATTTATATCACTATAAGTTAAAGTATTAATAGTAGGTTTACCATAAGTAATAGATGTTTTAGCATTAGCTGCAGTATAAAACGTTGCCTGAGCTATAACTGTACCAGTTGCAGAACTCTGTCTTAAATATATTGTATAACTTTTTCGATCTCTAATTACATTATTGTAAGAAGTTTTATTTAATGTACTAGTAGTTGTACTAGAACTATTTGTATAGTTACTTTTACTTAATGATAAATAATCTGTTCCACTTAAAGTTAAATATGCAGTTCCAGTTCAATACTCTGTAGTTGCTGTTCCAACATCACCTGTACTATATACAGGAGTTTTTGTTCTTCTAATAGAACCTCAAGTAATTGTTTTAGATCCAGCTCCAGCGGGTAAATCTCCAGATGGAACGGTTAACGTTCCAGTTCAATTTCCATAATTATAACTTACTATTTCGTTAGCAGCTTGAGTTAAAGTTAGTGTAGCATTGGCAGAAATACTAGAATTTGAATATCTTAATATAGCAGTTCTAGCTGCTCCAGCTACTGTAGTTCTATCTGCTGCAGTAACTTTTACTGCATAATTATGATAAGAAGACTGAGCTATACTAAATCCAGTTCCAGATATTGTTCATATATTACCTGGTGCAACAGTTGTATCAAAATTAGTACTTTCAGATGTATAAGTTAGATGAGCATAATACCCGTCAATAGTTTGTCCTCCAACTGCAAACGTTGTTGTTTGGTTTGTAGAATTTGCGTTAGTAATACTAGTTGCAGTTACTGCATTAGCTTGTTGATAAACTACTATTGTATCTGTGTCTGTACTTGTAAGAGTATCTCCTCCAACTGAACTTGGATTAGTAAATTTTAAAGTTAAACTAGTGTTTACGCTAATACTTCTACGTGCCCCAATCACTGTAGTTCTGTTATCTCCAGTAACTATACCGCTAGAATTTACAGACATTCCTGTTGCAGAACCACTATACGTTCTACTCACTACTGTTTGTGCTAAGAGACTATTAACTTCTGAATCAGCAGAGGTTTTTACAGTTTCCGATGAAAATACATATTTACATGCTCCTCTACCTTCAGGATTCTTAGTACCACCTTTAGCTGGAATATCACCTGCAGGATATGTTAAATTCGTTGTATAACCTGATTGTGGTTGAGCTGTAATTGATTCTACTTTATTTAGTGCTTGAGTTGCTTTAATATCACTTCTACTATATGACCCTGTTTTAGTACCACCTAGCGTATAATTAGCAGAATGTGTTCAAGTAAGAGTAAACGTTCGAGTTATAGGATTTGACTGAGCAGATATTGTATAGCCCTTAGATGATACAACTACTTGACTACCAGCCATACCCGTAAAAGTACCTGTCGGAGTCATTGAATAAACAGCATTTCCGTTTAATGTACCATATGTAGAAGCTGGAGTTGCAGAAGATGTAGATCCAGATGTAAATGTAAAAGTTTGAGCATATTGTCCTCCTCCCTGTGCAGCGTACGTGCCACCTTTAGCTGGAATTGTAGGATAGGTAATTGTTTCAGTACCTTGAGCTACTG
>CAJMOW010000133.1 GCA_905215145.1 uncultured bacterium
ATGTAATATTTTCTGAACCGTATGATATAACTTGACCTGTTGTTTTATAGGTAACCTCATCACCATCATAGCGAATTCTAAAATTTATATTCTTTAAAAGGTCTGTAGTATATAAATAGTCATCAGTTCAAACTTCTAAAATTAATGTACATGTTAATGTTTTTCCTTCAAATTGGTTATATTTTAAATTTGTTATATAAAAGCTCAATTTAGAGATATTTAATACTCTAGATTTGCAACAAATTCATCCAGGAGTAGTTCAATTAACAACGTTTCATAATTTTGTATCTGTTGTTGAAATTTTACCTGTTGTAATATCGCTTAAGGATATAGTAATTGGTATAAGCTTAGATTCTTCAGTAAAAACGTAATGAGATAATTCATATCAATTATTATTCCCAATTAATTGTGCAATATTTTCATTATATAAATGAAATAAATCACCTGAGTATAATTTATAATTGTCATCATTACTATATATCCAGGTTTTTAAAGATTTTTCAAATTCTGTATATAATTTATAATTGTATTCAAATGTTGGAAGTATCTCAATATTAGTTTCTTTTCCATCAGAATCATTTTCAGATATAAATATACGTTGAGGAGACGGATATGATCCGATTTGACATAAATCTTTGATAGGATTATAGGAAATAATATATATTATATTTCCATATTCTCTTATTCCAACAGGAATAAAATCAGATCCTAAACTAGCTAATGGGAGTTTATAATTACCCATATCGTTTTGAAGAACAAACTCGTTTCCATTATATGTGATTAAAGTTCCATTAATACAATCAGTTAATACTGTATTTGGAGTAGTTAATGGATTCATATCTTTAATCATTCCATCATTAAAAGTATTTGTAGCTTCTTGTCTAGACATAATCTATTCTATTATATTTGTTCAAAACCATCTTTTGTTCTTCTATAAATATATTTAATATTTCTAGTTTCATAATTTTTTTGATATAAGGTTCATCCTACATCTGTAGGAAAGTATAGCACAAAGAAGTGTTTTCTTCCTCTATCTAACATACACTCTTCTAAGATTTTGTAGGCATATATATAATCGAACTTAACTCTTTGTCTTCTTCTTCCGCGAGACTTAAACTGAGCTTTATAATTCTCAAATTCTTTATCAGTTAGTCCGAAATAGTATTCTCCATTAAATATTTTTTTAGCTCTTTTATACTTAATACGTAGCTTAATTTTATTCTTAATTCTTCAATAATGATAAAATATTAAATTATCTCTAAAGAATTTACCACAGTAAAGAGTAAAATAGGGGGATTTGAGTAACACATCTCCCCCATATACGTTATGTGTATAAAAAGATCTTAATCCAAATTTTAAAATATATTCGATTTCCTTTCTAGTTTTTCTCATACTTTATCTACATAATCATCAACATATTTGATTTCCATTAGTAATACTGTTTACCTTTATTAATATTATCAATAAATATTTTCTTTAAGGCAGAATTTATATAAATTGGTTTTTCTCTATATCCGCCTTTATATTGATATCGATAATAAATTTGATATCCTTTAAAATTAGACATCAAATAATCAATATCATTAAATTTCCCCATATTGTACATATGTCTAAACGTTTCTCCCGTAAATTGCTTTACATGTATCATTGCTTCTTTATGTACAGTTGGTAATACAAATGTAATATTATTATTAATAATATCCAAAATAATCAAATAGAAACAGTATGTTAAAACCTTAGCAACTAAGTCTAGTTTGCTATCACCTTTACAATCTTTACCTCAAAATTTCTTTTTAGTAGTTAATCTAGAAATATTAAAATTATCAAATAAATCTTTTGAAGTAAAGCAGTATCCTGTTTTGTAAAACATTGATTATAATATTGGTTTGAAAGACTTCATATAACTTTTTCGATCTCATCTAGTTTTAACATCTAATATAGCATCCATATCGTTTTGCGTAAATTTAATAGGGATTCTTGCTGCACTACATGCTCGAAGTCATTCTCTTCTCGTTAATTCAGATAATTCAATTAAATTTTTATCTCTTAATGCAATACCTTGTTTATATAAATCACAATATCCAATATATGCAGCTAACGCAGTTACTTCTTTATCGTTTAGTAATGGTAATCCTTCATCATCTACTATTACACCATGATATATAATTATAACTCCTTTATAATCTCTATCAAATCTTAAAGAATTATCTTCTTGATGGTATTTAACTAATTTTCCAGGATGATAATAAGGATTATTTAAGCATTTTCAAGCTTCAACATAATTTTCAATAAATAATGTTGTGATTTGATTAAATACTGTTTGATTAGTTGTCATTTGTGCATCTAACAATGGTAGATGAACTGATTCAATTATATCGCAATTACAAGGTAATTCTATTTTTTTATCAATAGCATCTGCTTTATAACGGTATAAACGAGTATGTTTATTCCCAATTTTTTCTCAACCATTTAAAGCTATGTCTTCAAATGCAGTTGGAGTTAAATTTGTTCCGTATAAAGTTTGCGCTAAAGAATAAACTGAATTAAAATTATGTAGTTTCATTATTTAGGTTCTTGAGTATTTGGAGTTACAGGAGTTAAGAAAGCTTTATAATATCTTAACTTCTTTTCCGTTAGACGTTTTTTAACTTCATTAGAAATAGAAGATAGATTTAAATAATGTTCTGAATTACAACAACTGTATTGTTCAAGTTGCCTAGGGTCTTTAAATATACCTATAACAGAAATATATTTAACAAAAGGTACATTAAAAATAAATCCATCATACATCCCATTTTCATTAGGCGTTGTTTCGATATAAACATAGGGTTCGTCTGCTCCACGTTTCTTATATTTATGAAATTGATAAGATGTATCAGTATATATTACATATTGTTTTTGTCTATCAATACTTCCCACAAATTCAAGAGCTTTTGCTCCTAAATCATTAACAATTTGAGGAATTTCAAAGTGTAATGCTTTTTCTCCTGCTGAAAAATTACAACATCTGGCTAAATCTTTACAGTCGACCTCAATACAGTTAATTGCCAGCATCATATCTTTTAAAGAAATTAAGTTTCTTAGATATAATTCTTTAATTACAACTAAACGTTCTTCAATTACTTCATCTTCTAATTGTTCGATAGACATTGTTGGGGTTGAAGTAATTCCTCTTAAACCTGAAACGACATCATTATATATTGCACTAGCAATTTCATTTATTGTCATGTTATAATAATATTAAAAAATAAAGGCAAGACAGGAAAGAATCCCGTCCTGCCTTTAAAATAAGTGCATTTATTTTGAAACTTATTCTCCTGTAAGAGTAATAGTTTTGGTTGCTTCTGTAAATCCAGTTGCAGTAGCTTTAACTTTAACACTGCTTCCTGTAGCTGAAGATTTAACTTCTAACTGATCGCCAGTTAGTACAAGATTTCCACTGTCATTACCGTCAGGTAGAGACCATGTAATATCTACGGGAGCAACTTCTCCTCCCTCTACGTTATATGCATTAGCCATCAGAGTAACCGTACTACCTTTAGCAATGCTATCGTTTCCTATGATTTCTATAATTTTTTCTTTTGCCATAACATCCTCTCCAAATGCAGTTTTAAGTTTAGCTTCAAATGTTGCTTCTAATGTACTAGGAATATAGAATACATGATTAGTAATTGAAACTAATCTTTGTCCTACTGAACCAATACCGCTCAAATTCTTTCTTTCAGCGATATAATGGAAAGAATATTGTGTATAAAGTTGTCCAGGAACAGGCTTTTCGTCTCCGTTGATAGAATTGTATCGAGTATTTGGATAGCTTGGGAAACGAAGATTTTCAATTAACCAGTCACCAGTTGCAAATGGTACTTCATTGTCAGTTTTTGCTATAGTACCAACTACAGTCGATACTACATATTGACCTTCTGATGGAAGTACAGAATTTGGTTCATATTTTTCAATTACAACTGATTCAAACATATCAGTAGCATCAGTTGCTGTAATAATTACATCATCGTCATCTACAGTAACTGTAATGTACTTATTATTTTCAGGAAGTGCTAATTTAATTGCGTTAGCAATTTTTGT
>CAJMOW010000134.1 GCA_905215145.1 uncultured bacterium
ATATGTTCCTTTCTTAATTTTTTCTAAGACTATTTTTCCATTTTTCACTTCAACATCGCCATTATATCCTGGTCCATTAACTGTAAATATTGAACCATCTACAAGATCACCATTAGTATTTAATTTACTAAGTTCTAAATTTCCAAGTAAATTTATTCTTAATGAAAAAGCAAGTGATACTGGATCATTATAATTTAATGCATATAACTGATTTTGAACATCATCTTCAAATTCAAAATATATTGTACTATCACAATCTTCTGTACCTTCTTTTATTAATCCCCATGACTTCATTGTATTATCTGATATATTTAATTTTTCAATAGCACAATTATCTGATACTGTAATAGTTAATGTGTTTTCACCTTTATTATGTTGAAACCTAATACCATCTTTCCAATTATCAATGCTTCCATAATCTGCCAACACTTTATTAGTATCAGTCAACACTTTAGTTTCTCCAGCTTCCAACACTATATTTTCAGTATCGAAACTAGGTCTTGTAGACATTGTATTTATCTTCATATTTATTTCATTTTTAAAGTCCTCATATTGACTCTGATATGTAGAATTATTGAATTTTGCATAAGATTGTCCTAATACTTCCCATATAAATTGTTGAGTAAAGGCATAATCTTTCTTTTTTTCAGAAGATGTACCACCATTCACTAGATAATCTCCATATTTAGAATACCAACCAAAGTATGCGACTTTACATGCTTTTTTTACATTTTGGCTAGTTGGAGTATAATAATTACCTGTTTCTTTTACACCCGTTCTTATATCTTTTCCATATTCTGAACAAAATACAGTTCTTGAAACTCCAGTAGAAGAATTTGTCAACCTTCTTAATAAAATTCCCCAATCTGACTTACTTTCAGTTGTTGAATAATATGTAGCCCATTGGGATGCAATAAATGTATCTGAACCTGAAACAGCAAACACAGGACTGATATTAGTCATCATTGTTATAATTAATAATATTATAGCAATTATTTTTTTACTTAATTTATTTGTCTTTATATTTTTCACTTTAAAAATCTCCTTTTCTTAAAAATTATCAAAAATAAAAAAGGGCATTTCCCTTTTAATAAAATATCACTCTCATTCCTAAATAAACACCTTCACTATCTTTTATAGGAATACACTCTCCACTAGCATTACAAGATTTTAAATAGTCTTGTGCTGCTTTTGTTACATTATCCATTGTATATCCATCTAAAAATAAAAAATCTTTATTTTCAGGCTTTACCTTTTTAGTTTTCTCTTTACCTTTATTTGAAGTTTGTGCACTCTCCACTATTTTTTCTTCTTTTGAATCTTGATTTAATTCTTTGTTTTCTTGTTCTGTTTCCTTTTGTACCTCTGTATCTTCTATCGTTGTGATATTTTGTGGTTCAAAAGGAGTTTCTATATTTGTAATATTTTCATTGATAATATTAGATTCTGTTTCTTCTTGAATAGAGTTGTCTACTCTTTTTGAAGTTTGCTTATATTTAACACAAAAAACTACCAAAAAAATACTTATTATAAGGAAGAGTGTTATAACTATAAAAAATAATCTCTTTTTTCTAACATCTTTTAGATAAAGTTCCACCATTTTTTTCTCTTGTTCATTCATTTTTCTTTACCTCGCTAGTGTTGGCTAGATCATTAAACTTTCTTTCTAGTTTTTCATAATCCCTTTTTATAGTAGTATAATTCTTTATTTCAATCTCTATATCATCAATTTGCTTTTGTAACTTAGACTGTTCCTGCATAAATTTAGATTTCTCTGCATTTAATCTTTCAATTTTTCTTAACACTCTTTTTATCATAGTTTCCTCCCATAAAAAAAGAGCCAAGAACTTAATCTTGACCTTTATAAAATTTAATTATCTGTAATAAAAATTTATAGTCCACTTACCACAGTACATACAACTCCATATCTCATATCCAGCAGGGCAATTCTTATAATATGTTGCATCATCTATCATCTCATTTTCCCATTGATTTCCCCAATAACTTATTTGATCATTATAATATGCAACAGCCTCATTTTTAGAATTGAACCATTTTTTAGAATTTCCTATATCCATTCCATGATTGTTATTATTAGTACATCTTTCAACTTTTGGCTCAGTTTTAGTTTCTTCCTGTTTGCTACTACTTTTATCACTTGATGATTGTGCAGTAGAATTAGCTTTTGGATTTGTCACTTGACTTGGACTTTTGGTTACAGCTTCTTTCTTTGGTGTACTTGAATTATTATTTGCTGAACTACTCTGTGTTTTATTTGATGATTGTGTATTTTTTGTAGTTATTTGACTTTCTTGCTTTTCTTCAATTTTTTCTAAATTTTCATTACTTGTTTCTGTAATAGTATTATCTAAATTTTCACTTTCATTATCCACTACATTTGTTTCATCAGAAATATCATTTACTATATTTTCTTGCATAGTATCTATATCACTTGAATTTTCTGTTATAGCTTTATTATCATTTTTATATAATAGAAAATATGTACCTATTATAACTGCTAAAATAATTACTATTAAAATTATTATTATAGGAATTCTTTTTTTCATCATAATAAATCCCTCCTATTATAATAATAACTTAATTTTTAAAATTTGTCAGCTATTTTCCACAATTTCTTTTTATATCAGTACTAAACTAGCAATAATATAATATCTTTGATCTGTTGGTCTTGTTTTTGCATTTATATAAGAACAAGTAGATAATTTAACTATTTTATTAATATTTTCATTATTTTCAATTTTGTATTTACTAGCATTTTTATAGTATATCAATCTCTCGTCAAAATCAAGCAATTTAATATTTTGTTTTTCTATATCTATTCCAATTGAATATATGCTAAATATTTTCGCTTCATAATTTCCATTAGGTGTATATATTTTAAACTTAGAATGAGAATAAAGAAAGTCTTTATTCATGTAATTTTCTAGTTTTGAAAACATACTTCCATTTCTCATATTATGCCCATATACTATTGTTTCATCATCTTCAAATGGAAATAAATTTGTAGTAAATATAGAACCATTACTATTATATTTCTTGTCAAATGAATGTTTAAGGTAGTATAAACTATCATCTTTTAGAATTGGATAATTTATATTTGTACCTTCTATTTCTATCCAAGCAATTATATTTTCATTTATATTTTTTAGATAATTCCAATCAATTCTTTTTTCTTGTGTTTCTTCATCTATTTTTATTGTTTCCTCTATTAAATTCTCTGTATTTTCATTATTTTCATTTAATTCTTGTAAATTTTTCAACAAAATATAAATAGATATTAAAAATACAACTAAAAATATTAAAATTAGTATTATAATAAAGATCTTTTTACACTTCATATTCTTTTTCTTCCTCTTGTTGCTTTGATTTTTCTTCTAGTAATTCAATTTCATCATAAAATTCGTCCTCTTCTAGCCAAATTTCTACCGAATCTTCTGCTGAACGACCATCTAAATATCTTTCGTAAGAATTTTCTGTTTCCTCCACACAATAATCTTCCAAATCATCTACTTCTTTCTTTATCTCTTTGATTTGCTTTTTTATATAATTTAGTGCCACATCTTTACTTAAAAATACTTTCACATCGGTTGTCTTATCCCCTTCTTCGAGATAAATACTTGAATATATTACTTTGTAAATTTTCAAACTAATTCCTCCTTTATTAATAGTTTACAATATTTTAAGATTCTATGAATACAGCATACGCACCACCTCCTTTACTATATATTAAATTTCTATTTCACTATTATCTGGCATAAAAAAAGAAGGGGTTGTTACATCCTTCGTAAGTTCATTTTCTATACTCTTATAATAATAATTAATAAAATTTTCAATTTGATTATCTGTTCCTTTATATTGATTCTCTCTATTTTTGCAATCATTATATACTTGAATCATCTTATCTCTACTAACTTTGTTTGATAAATAGAACAGCTTATTTTTGACTATTAATGCAATAATATATGTTATATTTTTTATTTTATCTAAATTTTCAGCTGATATATATTGCATACTTTCTTTTGAATAA
>CAJMOW010000135.1 GCA_905215145.1 uncultured bacterium
TTTCACAATATGTTTACAATCCTCGCACTTACTATTAGGAATATTGAACGTGAAGTAATTAGTTCCTTGCTGAATAGCAAAGTCTATAAGCTTCAAGTATTGCTCCTTAGACAGATGTTCTTCCAAGTTAATGTGAGCCGCACTACCTCCATCTGTATACTGATAAGTCTGCCTTCCATGAAGTATAAACTTATCTAATACTGATGTATCATCATGGGCATTATAGAAGTAACTATTGTATAGATTCCTATCTTCAGGAACCCAATAGCCATCTGCTTTATCCCATTTATAATTCTTACCTCCTAGACCTTCTGCAGGTACTACCTCAGAATTAAATAAGAAGGGACGCTTTTTGTCATGGATAGAATGAAGTTTATTCTGCTCTTTTATTGTTCCAAGTATGAGCTGTAAAAACTCAAAATATTCTGGATTATTAGATACCTTCATTCCTAAGAACTCAGCAGCTTCATTCAGACCATTTAGCCCAATAGTGCTATATAGGTCTTTGATGTTTATGTAACCTCCATTTGAAGAAGCAAACATCTTCTTATCCTCCCACTCATAGAGCATGGTCTTATAGGTAATGTGATACTTGTATACTCTCTCTAGAATATCTATTAGATATTTTTTGAGTAGGGCAACATTATCTTTACAATGCAAGAGATTTTTGTCTCCATCTTCACTCCACCAAGTAGTTTCTTGTCTAGCCCAATCTTGGACAATTCTGTTAATATTCAGAGTAATAACATTACAAGAACCTGTCTTTACACCAGTCATACCAGAAGTAGGACTAAATGTATTTTCAGCTAATTCATTACGAAGACGACAACAAGATGCAAGACTATCTGCACTGTCTGAGATATAGGTAAAGAAACTATGACCTTGAGAATACATTTCTGCACATAAGTCTTTATAGTTCTTATCTATAATGTCTTTACCGTCATGCACCATAGCAAAGGTTTCTACTGGAAATGTCAGAACTTGTTTCAAGCGAAGCTTATTAAACCAAGACATGAACAATCTTTGTAAAGTATCAATTGCTACCCATTCCGGCTTAGTTCCATCTGGATAGTAAAATTCTCCAAATAGAGATTCAAAATAGGTCTTATCATAGTACGAAACATTAGTGAAGGGAGATTGATAACTTCTGTTTCCAGCAGGTTGATTAATTCCCCAAACAAACTGTTTAAAAGCTTTAAGGATAGAGTCTTCTATAGTTCTCTTAATAAGAGAATGTTCCGAAGTACATATACAGTCGAGCTTCTCGTACCACTTTTCTCCGTATTCAGCAATAATATAATAGTTAAGTGCAATAAAATAGCTACCTACAGCAACTGCTCCTTTACATTGAGAAGACAATAGAAATACTAAGTTAGTAACCTGCCCACTAAATGACTGCAAATCATTAGGAGGGCCAGGAGTAACTCCATCAATATTACCTACTCCCTCTAACATTAGAGGATATAACGAGACTGCCATACAATACTGTTTAAGTACTGACGTAGAAGCCTCATCGTGAGTATAAATAATATGACTGTCTAGGTCTCTAGAATATTGAGAAGAGAGTTCGGGATAAAGAAGCTTTAATTTCTTCTTCATACGATAGCGCTGAATTTCTCTGTTCTCGCGCTTTCTATCCTCACTCTCTAATGTAGCAACGTTCTTAGATACAACGTTAGCATTTCCATCTGTTTCAGATGAAGTAGCTGCATTTTCGGAACTATTAATATAGTTATCTTGATAACTAATCTTAGCTATGATTTCTCTAAGTCTAGATTGTTCACTTCTATACTGAGAATATGCTGAGGCTACATCATCGTAACCATAGTCCCTCAAGGTTTCTATTACTACGTCCTGAATCTCTTCTATAGTAATGCCGTCCCATAAATGCATATCAGCCACCATAGCTGTAATGACTTCTTTATTTTCTTCAGGACAGCAAGCATTAAATGCTTTAGATATTGCTTCTACTATCTTATTACCGTCAAATTCCTGTAAACTTCCGTCTCTCTTTACTACTTGCATATCAAATACCCATTACGTCCTTAATTAACAATGTCTTCTCGAATTTATTTACTAAGTCTCTCTTATCCTGGGTAATCAAGTCAGTAAATGCGTTATACACGGTAAATCCATCTACAACATTGTCTGTTGTATAATACTTAGATTTTTCATCATAAAACAAATCTTTATAAACATCAATCGGAGCAGATTCAGCTAATTTTACAGAACCAAATCCCATGTTGATTTTAGAATTGATGCAGTTGTCAACCCAGTGACCTAGGTCAGCATATATATCATCTTTCTTATACTCCATCTCTGAAAGTTTCTTAAGCATTAAGTTGGTTTCATCTGTCATCGACATAGCATTTCTTAAGAAGCTATAGTTAATAGCAGATTCTGGCTCTAGCTCAGAAACATTTAACATTTCTGGATTAAATACACACAAGTTTAGACAAGCCATATTTAAAGCTCCTACATAGAACTTAACTAATGGTTTACGAGTGTCAAGGGCATAAATCATACTAATTACTCTTTTATGATTATCCCAAGCATATTCGTCCGGCAAAACACCTTGAATCCAAACTCTATTGTATATTACATCATCAAAATTAATCTCCCCATCTTTAGTAAGCGATATTTGGTCAGCAGGCTTAGCATTAATGATAAAATTATCAGTCATTTTAGATACTCTGTCTATAAACGGAGTTACATAGGCTTCAGTAGTAAAATACTCTTTATCCTTAATTCTAGTTGCTTTCCCTTGCATCAATTGTTCAATCGTCAATTCCATATTTAAACATTATTATAGTAAATCTCCTTTAATAGGAGGTCTAATCTAAAGTGTTCATCCAATGCTTTAACTCTATGCCTTAGAGAATACATAGCTAATTCTGCAAAACTCTCTAATTCTGGTTCTTTGTATGCTTTGGAAGGTGAAACTCGAAAATATTTGCGCCATAAAGGTTCAAATTTTTCCATTAGAGTATCTATTTCTCTTCTCGGAATGTAGCAAAAATACCTTGCCGAATCGAGAAATACTCCATTGAAATTATCTACTCCTAAATGAGTACTAGTATCATAATACACGTTTCCTAAATACATCATAGCCTGTAATAAAGACCTATGTACGAAAACAGAGTTAATACCTATATCTCTTTTAGTTTCTTGAAGAATCCAGAACTTGACATTCCGGTTTTCATCATAGAACCTAACTATTCCATCTGTAGGTTTTCCCGCGATGGATTCTTTTCTTCCGATTATTAGAGGATTAACTAAGCTAAAATAGTTATAGAAATGATTTTCTATTACATCTTCAAGCACACAACCTCTGTTTGTATAGAAATTAATTCTAATCTGAAGTCCTGTTATAGGAGTAAATTCCATTTAATTGTTAATTAGTTGTTACACTTCCATAATTAAATTACGTTTAATATCTATTAAATATTGCTTATCTCAAAATAAAAAAGGAAGACCACCCTTAGGCAATCTTCCTTTTAAACGTATATCTTTCAAGAAATTAGGCTTCGATACCGAAAGCTAACCAAGTACCATTCTTGGTATTCTTAGAAGGAGTATATTGTGCAGTTGCTACTACTGCCTGTCCTTCAACAACATCCTTAGTTTTCACCAACTCAGCATTTCCTTTATACTTACCGCTCTTATACAATTCTTTGATTGCGTTCTTAGCGTCAGCTTTGTTAGTATCAACTTGGCAAACAACAGTCTTAGTTTCTTTGTCAATCCACTTGTAGAAAGTCTTAAACTTACGCTTTCCATCACCTTTAACATCGTCAATCTTGTACGGACGCTCACGCGTGTCTGCAACAGACGATTCGATAGTAATCAGATAACCAGCACCGGGGCAGTTCTTGCCTTTCTTAGCGAGATATTCAAGCATAAACTCTTTTACATCACGCTCAGTAATACCCTTAGTCTGTTTAGCTTTCCAATTTTTGTAAGCCTGAGTTGCATCACCATTTACATGGAATAATG
>CAJMOW010000136.1 GCA_905215145.1 uncultured bacterium
GACATAAATGATCTCGTCCCGCTCGTCATGCATAAGATATACGCCCGGTCTTGCGGGAAGCTTTTTTAATTCTTCTTCGAATTTATCTGAAAAAGATTGAGGAGTTGGTTCAGGATCTTTTATTGATTCTCTAAGTTCTTTATATTTCTCTTTAGCTGTTTTCTTTCTTTTGACTTCTGATTCTTCTTTATTTTTTATCTGTTCAAGCATTTTTTTACGTGCTTGAGACATTGAAGATTTAATTGTCTTTACCATACTTAACTATCCATAAATCCAGGTTTTACATCCCCTCTATTTTTAGCATTGGATTGCATTTGATCTTTTTTATAATTAAGC
This sequence comes from uncultured bacterium, assembly GCA_905215145.1. The sequence goes on from CAJMOW010000136.1 coordinate 337, forward strand.
TCAAGTTCTTTTAATTTATCTGCCATAACTCCAATACTAGCAATATCGGCTAATACATCTTTTGCCTTAAAGATAGGTTTACTATTATTATCTCTCTCTTCAAGGTCTATATTATCTAAAGATACTCTCATTTTTTCAAGAGTTCGATACGCTGTTTTTATAAGGCTAAGTATTCTAGAAGAATCTTTGATTTCCATGTATTTTCTAACTGCTGCATGGAAGACTGGATCGTCTCATTCTTCTTGAGTTAATCCAGAATCTTCCATAGCTGCATCATGCTTTTGTCTCTCTAAGTATTGTTGATATGGACTTTTTCAGTCACAAAACAACCATATATATTTAAATTCTCTTCAAGCTCTTAACCTCTTTGTTCCTTTTGGATCTTCTTTACATTTATTTCTTTCTATATCTCACAGCGCTGCAAACTCCTTTATTAATAATATTTCGTATTCGTTAATCTTTAGATTACATGTTACATTATCATAAAGGAATAAATCTAGCATTACTTATTTTAGATTAAAACGTTTATTAAATGCTTTGTCCCGTTTATCGTATTCTTGTCTTTCAACTTTTTTATCTCTAAATTTTCACCACTTAGGATTATTAGAACGTGACATGCTACTTAAATCGTTTGTATATGTTGTATCTCTTTTATCTGCACTTATATCTCTATATGAACGTTTTCCTTTTGGATTTGTTACAATTTCTCTTATAGATCCATCTGAATTAATTATTCTTTCAGATTTATATCCATTAGATTTAGCTTGTTCAGTATCAGCAGTACCGTTTGCCCAGTAAGGAATGCCTGTTGGATGTAAGAATTTTAATAGATTCTGTTGTCTAGGTGTATATTGTTCTGGAGAAAATTCATCTAATTTTCTTTCTGCATTAGAAATAATAGGATTTGCAATTCTATTAACCATAACAGGATTATAACCTATTTTAATTAAAGAATCTCTAACTAATCCTGTAGTATTAAATACATCATGTACATTGTGATCTCCTGTCCTATTGTTTAGCGCCTTAGTAACAGCTACACTATCATTTGGATTAACCTTTACTTTAGTTGTAGTTTTACCCCCTTCTTGGAAAAATGAACCAAGGTTTCTTGGATTGATGCGGTGTTCAACAGGAATAGATCCTAAAGTAGCATTATTTCCATAATTGACCGACATACTTCTAGGTCCTATATATCTACTATCAAACCTATTAGGATTACCTAAATTAGATGCCACTATGTAATCACTATATGAAGGATTAGTTATAACTAATTCTTCATTCATATTTGTAGGTCTAATTCCTTTAGCTGCAGACATTCCAGCTTCTTCTGCTCCAGAAATATTTCTTGATCCAAGATTAGATTGTGGAAGTTTTGGTTTCTTAGGAGCAGGTCTTGTTGGAGCTAATTGAGTTCCATATAATTTTCCATTTCAAGTAAAGCTAGTAAGTCCTGCACTTCTAGCTGCTGCAAAAGCTTGATTGAAATTACCTTGGGATAAATCAGGAGTAACATTAGTTTGTACATTTACTTTAGGAGTAATTCCAGTTTTCATAGATACTCCAAAAGATAAAGGTTGAGAAATAACTGAACCTTCAGTTTTTGTTACTTTAGGTTTAGAATTATCTCCTACAATATTTTTCATTGCAGCTGCTTTGACTTCTCTTCTACTTAATCCAAGATCTTCATATTTCTATATGCAGTGCGATTGAATTTAGAAGATTTCTTACCTTCTTTTACAACCTTCTTATTTTCTTTACGTTCATTCTTTGCAGATCCTCCATTCTTAAATTTATTAACAAGATAAGCAAGTTTACCTCCTTGTTTAAACATTCCTGCAGATTGTTCTTGTTTAAATTGATTAATCAATCCAGAAATAGTATTCATACCATCTTCTGTTTGTGCTAACTCATTTAATTTTCCTACAATTTCTTCAGGTGTTTTATTTTGGAATTCTTCTACTTTAGATGGAAGTCATTGAACAAATTGCATTAATTCTTCTTGTTCCATGATTATATTGTTTTATTGTTAATATCTGTTGTAGAGCAAGTAATTTCAAATTTATTATATTTAGGATCTAAAGGTTGTGAAGGATAAATCCAAATAGGAGTAGTATTTGGAGTAGTTGTAATTGTATAATTCTGTCCTTCCAAAAACTCTTTAATTTCAGCTACAGTACCTTCTATTATTATACCATTACTTAAATAAGCTTTCATAATTACTTGTTTTTATAAAATTTTAAATCTTTTGTTGAGAATACTGCTTCACGTAAAACCATATTCTTATCAAATCATCTACATTTAATACCTTTAAAGATATTAGTTATTTCATTACCATGTTTGTATGATTGTGTAATTTTTTCTACTACATACATAACAGGAGATGTAAGATCACTATGTTTTAAAGTGACTACATCTCCTGGGTTAAAAAACGTTTTTTCAATTTCGTTTATCATATTATTCTTTGTCCTTTTCAATTACTCGACATATAATGTTTTGTTCACTGATAGCGTAATAACCCATATTATTAAATGGAACGGGTACTACAGAATTTCTGTAATATATATCCTCTCCAGGTTTTACGTATTTACATTCGGGTCCTGCAGAAATAACAGTACCACATGCAATAAATTGTTCAGCTCTCTCCATCTCACCAGTATCATCAGACTTATATGTATCTGCAAAAAGATCTCCTGGAAGAATCAAACCTGAAGCACTTGTTTTAATTTCTCTATAAGGATTTTTTTCAAATGGTTTTATAATAACAGTATATCCAGTTGCAGCTACCTTCATTTTAGATGCATCTTTAGTACCTTTATTTAATTCAAGTAATCTATTTGCTGTTAAAAGCTGTTCTTCCTCCATTTTTTTATTATGAGCAGCAATTTCCTCAGGAGTTAATTCTTTAATATCATGTTTAATATTAGCTCCCATTATATGAACTCCCATTTCTTGCATATGTGCATTTCCTAAAAGATTTTTTCCCATAATCATTTACATTTTTAAATTATACTTATTATCATCTATTATCATAACATTGTTCATCTTCAACTCTAGCTTTTGCATCAAGTATACAGCCACACAGATCACAAATATCTTGTTTACATATTCTTATTTTATAGGGACATGTTTTGCAAATATTTAATCTTTTCATAGCCAACTCGCTTTTTTTGTTAAAAAGTTTTCGGTATCAGCCAATAATTATATTACTAATTTTCTTTATTATCATATTTTCATATAAATATAATATATTATCACCTTCCCACAATACACTTAGCATGAGGTAGTTTAACTTTACGACTAAGGACACAGCCACAACCTTTTCTATATCCAATTTTTGGTCTATCTGAATAGTCTGTTTTATTATCTTCATTAATATATAATCTAGGATTACATATCGGACCCATTGGCGTTTCTTTGTATAATGGACATTCTTTACAAATTGCTAATCTTTTTTCAGATAAGTCTTCGTTTTTATTAATTGCTTCATTAACATGTCCACTAATAATATCTATTAGTCCCATAATTAAAATACTATAGGTTTATCTAAATCTAATTCAGATTTAATCTTAACGTCTCTTTTATAATGTTTAAGCATTCTTTCAACATCTGATTTTAAATAATCACATTCATGTTCTGTAATATGATTATTATGGTCA
>CAJMOW010000137.1 GCA_905215145.1 uncultured bacterium
TAGCAATAAAAAAAGGCACTTTTTGTGCAAGCAAAAACTATAACGAAGAGGAAATAAAAGTTCAAGATATAGATAAAAATGGAAAATGTACTATAAATGAAAATGGAGTCATAGATATAGAAAAAGAAGAAACTGATGATTCTATTAAAATAGGTTATATAGAGGACTTGGTTGATTTAGCAATTTCTGTAAATGAAAGTTCTGATGGTGCTTCATCAAAAACTTATACATTAATTAGAAATTTAGATTTTAATGATGACTCATCATATAAAAATCCAACAAGTACAACTTATGGTGATATAAATAGAGATGGTAAGATAGATGATATCAAAACGGAATTAACTTCTAGTAAAGGATTCCCAATGATAGGAATAAATGGAACATTAAAAAATGAAACTGATGAAAGTTATACAGTAGAAACATCATTTCAAGGAATTTTTGATGGGAAAGGATATTCAATTAGTAATTTATATATAGACTCTCCATCTTTAACATGCAATGGTTTATTTTCTAACATATCTGATGGGGCAGAAATAAAAAATATTAAGTTATTAGATTCAAAAGTAAATGGAGTAACCGAAAAATTTGGTTCACTGGTAGGTTGTGCAAAGGCAAAGGAAAAGCAAGTTACTTTAGATAATATAACAGTAACAGCAACAGTTAATGGTCCATCTGCAAATGCTGGAGGATTAATTGGTTATTCAGAAGGAACAGAAGCTAATAAAGTAATTGTCAATAATATAACAGCAAATACCAATGTAAGTGTAGGTTCTGCCTATGCTGGAGGATTAATTGGTACTTCCAATAATACAGAAATAAATAATATAGAAATTACTTCAAATGTTTCACAAGCAGGTGCTATATTAGGTGGCGTAGTAGGTCAAGCAATAAATACAAATGTTGACGGTGGAAATGTTAATACAACTATAATTGGCAAATCTGGCAATGGTGGAACTGGAGGAATATTAGGAAGTTCTCAAACCCCGTCATCAATAAAAAATTTAAATATTAAATATGATATAACATCGTACAATATTATAGGGGGGGTATTAGGAAATTCATCTGGATATGCTACTATTGATAATATAAATGTCCTAACTGGTAGTACTATAAAGTCTTCTAGTGATAGTGTAGGGGGACTAGTAGGATCTGGTGGTGCTAATATATCAAATTCAGAGGTTAATGCTGACATATCAGTTGGATATTCTAGTGGAGGAATTTTAGGATCTGGGGGGGGTACTATATCGGATTCAACTTTTAATGGAAATATTACTAGCAATTCAACTTATGAAATTAGATATGTGGGTGGAATAGCTGGAGCATTTAACGGTAAAATTGAAAATGTAAAATCAAATGGTAAGTTAAAGTTTGATTGTAATGCCTCATATGTTGGTGGAATTGTTGGTGCTAATAATGTAGGTAGTTTATCATTAAATAATGTAAATTCTACAATGAATTTGAATATGAAATATGGTTCAAATGTAGGCGGAATTGTTGGATCCACGAATGGAAATATTGAGAATGCAACTGCAAATTTGGATATAATGGTTACAGATAATTCATTAGGTGGATCACAGATTGGTGGAATAGCAGGTTTTACAGGCTCAAGTATAGTTAATAATGCAACATATATTGGAACAATCTCTTCTGGTACATCATTTAATGTTGCTGGATTAATAGGTGGGTTATATGATACAAAAGTAAAAAATAGTTATGTAAATACAATTATAAAATCGAATAGTGCTTATTATATAGCAGGCTTTTGTAACTCCGATCAATCTTCAGGTTCTTCAATATATAATTCTGGGGCAAATGTAAAAATGATAATTAATCATACGACAAGTAATAATGAAACAATAACTGGGTTTGCAAGAAATACTCCTATTTATAATAGTTTTTCAAATGTAGATATAACATTAAATACCGGTGGTAGTCAGGCAGAAGTTTTTGGCTTAAGTCAAAAATCTGTATCAAATAGCTATATTACTGGAAATATAACAATAAATGGAACAGATAGTGCTTTCTTACATGGAATAAGTAGTTCTAGTGTTAATAATTCATATACTAATACAAATGTAGTAATTAATAATCCAGGTACTTCTTCAAATAAATGGTTGGTACTTTCTGGAATAACAAGTGAAAATGCTACTAATAGTTTAACAAATTCTAATCTTACATTGAAAAATGCGGATACATATAAAAACGGATTTAGTACAAGTCCATCTGAAGCAGGTGGAATGATATACAGATTAGGTCAAAATGTAAATAATTCATTTTATTCAGCAAGCCAATTGATAAAAGATGAGGCAGGAACAACGTTGCCAACAACCACAGTTGATTCTGAAACATCAGCATCAATAGATGATATTAAGACTGTAAATTGGCAATCAAGTTTATTTGGCAATAAATTTAAGTATAAGGAAGGATATTATCCTCAAGTTTATAAGGTTGATGATAATGGTAATGCGACAACAGAATTGGTTCCAAACCAAAAATTAATTAAAATAACTGGAACTGATTCATCTCAAACTCCGACTATAACAACACAAATAGAAAAAGAAAGTATAGTTGGTGAAACTGATAAAGAAGCACCAACTTGTGAATTAAATTATTTTGATTCATTAGAGAATGGTTTTACAGCATCATATTTATGTACAGATAATGTTGAGGTAACAGAAAAAAGACATTTGTATGATTCGAGGTCAGATATGACTGCTAATATAACTTCTTTAGCATCACTTGATATAAAATCATCTTCAACAAGCAATAATACCGTAAGTACATGGACAACTACGTCTTCAGCAAGTCAAGGAGTGGAAGCTCCAGACCAAGGACTATGTTATTACTTTAGATATGGAGCACAAGATGCTGCTGGAAATTACAGGGTTTATAAAACATCTTATTGCTTGAGTTATTAGGAGGCGTTATGAAAAAGAAATATATAATAATATCAGTAATTATTGCTATAATAGTAATAGCTTCAATATTAATTATAGTAAAACTAAATTCAAATACAAAAAATAGTCAAGGTTATGATTATTTAGGACTTCAAATTGAATATAATGATAATAATTCTTTGTTGCACATTCCTTTATATGAAAAACAAAAAGAAGTTACAAAAAAAGTAACTATAGAAAATAAATCTAAGGAACAAAAACAATATGATATAGTATGGTCATCAATTTCAAATTATAGCAATGAAAAAGCTATATACATGGTAGAATATAAAACAAACAAAAAAACTAAAGTAAATAATATAGATTCAAAAGAATTAGGAAATCTGAAATTTGATGAAGTAATATACCATGATGTAACAATAGAACCAGGTGAAAAGCAAACATACAAGATTACAATTAAATCTTCGGATAATGCGGATTTAGTTGGTAATTTAGATGCTGCTATAGCAATAAAAGTTTTAAATGAAACAAAGAACGCAGATTAATGCGTTCTTTTATTGTAGAAAATTTTTATATTTTTCTTTAAAGAAATAATATAAATTTTTAATTTTATTTAAATTATTTTCATCAATTTCAAAACTTAATTTGTTAAAAATTGGAGTAACATCACCAAACACAATTTGTTTCCAATCCTTTTTAATACAATTATAAATTATATCTAAATTATTATTATTTAGAGTAATATTGTTTTTTAATCCAAAATCATAAACATCTTTTTTTGTTATTTTGTCAATATATTGTTTAATTATAAACTCTTTCAATGAAATCACCTTAATATAATATATGTATAAAAGTTAAAATAGAGAATAATATAATTATAGGTGATATTATGTATAAGGCAAAACCATTAAAATTTTCATTTAATGCTTTAGAACCATACTTAAGTGAAGAAACGGTGCGAAGACATTATATAATATATACAAATTATGTAAAAAGATTAAATGATTTAATAGAAAATAATAAATATACTTTAGAAGAAACAATAAAAAATATAGACGAATTTCCTATGGAAAATAGAGATAAAATA
>CAJMOW010000138.1 GCA_905215145.1 uncultured bacterium
AGGAAATCCGACAATGGATTTCAGAAAATGAGTCTAATGCTGAAATAGCTAGAAGACTAAATTGCAAGGTTGATACTTTAAAATCCTATTATATTAAGATGGGAATAGAGTATAAGGGGAATCAAGGTTCTAAGGGAAAAAGACTAGACCCAAAGAGGAAAGATGCTTTAGACCTGATAGAAAATCCTAATGTTTCTAATTCTAGAAAGAGGATAAGATTAATAGAGGATGGATATAAAGAAGATAAGTGTGAGCGTTGTGGATTATCCTTTAGAATTACATCACAAGGATAATAACCATTATAATAATAAGTTGGATAATCTAATGATAGTTTGCTCTAACTGTCATATGCAACTTCACAATTATAATAACAATTAACTAGAGCAAGGGGTAGTGCTGGAATTGGTAGACAGGCATGGTTTAGGCCCATGTGCCGCAAGGCGTGAGGGTTCGAGTCCCTCCTACCCTACAACTTTTATTTATTAAGTAATATGAAAGAGTTAAGTGAAATTATTCAGGAAATGGTAGACAATGGCAATTCCATGGGTCAAATGGACCTAAAAACTGCCATAGTGTTTATTACAGAGGCTTACGAATCTGGTATGGAAAAGGCTCGTTCTCTCTTAACTAATGAACATAACGAGGAGGATTACTAATGACCGTAGAAGAATTAGAAGGTAAGCTGACTAGTATCTACCATGAATTTGCTGAAACAATCTCCGAAAATGAGACTGATGAGCAAATAGTTGCCCGTTCTAAAGAGTGGTTTGTAAAAAGACTCTCAGAGGAAACTGATAACAAAGAAGCTATAGAATCTATAGCTAATCAATTAGTAGGATGTCTCAAACAGGCATCTGTTTTAAGTAACCTAGAAAAAGAAAAAATGAACAAAGTTTGGATGTGTTCTGGGTCTACATATACCCAGGTAAGCTCAGGCTATAGCGTTGAGCAGTCTCTCCCAGTTGGAATCTACAGTATTTGTCTGACAATGACAGGTTATCACCTAGACAGATATGCGGATAAGTTTGTATTCCCGTACAAAATGTATGGTTTGCAGAACGAGTTTATTGACCATGTAATTATCACGCTACAGAAGGCAATCTCGGAATTATGCTTACTGGTACAAAGGGCACTGGAAAGACTGTTACCGCTAAGGAACTAGCTAACAAGCTAAATCTGCCCATCATTATCGTAAAGGATATGGGAGACCATAATCAATCTATGATTGAGTTCCTTTCTGGTATTGAAGGAGATTGCATTCTGTTCTTGGATGAATTTGAAAAGAATTTCAGTGAATCGGATTCTACTATCTTGCAAATCATGGACGGTGTTTACAACTCTAAGTATCGCAAGGTTTTCCTGCTTACTACTAATGCTATGACCATCAATGAGAATATGGTAGGACGTCCGTCTAGAATCCGTTATGTCAAGGAATTTGGCAACTTGGATTTGAAGGTTGTGAACGAATATCTGGACGACGCACTTCAAGTGCCGGAAGCTCGTCAAGATTTGCTTGATTTCATTGATTCTTTGACTATATCTACTATTGATATTCTCAAAACTATAGTTAATGAGGTCAATATTCACGGTATAGAAGGATTGAGAAGAGCTAAGAGCTTCTTCAATGTAGTAACTAATGAGTATGACTATTCCTGCGTCAGAGGTTATGCATATGCTTATGAGATTTCTGCCGATAAGAGTAAATTCTCTATTGAGGAGTTCTATAAGGCTGTTGAGAGATTCAACAATCCGATACCGAAGCCTATTGTAGACGATGAGGATAACTGCACTGTTGAGGAAAGAAAAGCTCTTAACGAGTATTATGAATATCGTCGCCACAATTTCCACAGTCTGTCATATTACTATGTATCTTCGGATATTAAGTTCGCAAATCTGTCAGTTGGAGACGACTTCTATGATGAGGAAATCATTGCGATTGACAAAAAGTTGGGAATCGTAGTTACTAAGGAAAATAATGAGGTTAACTACTACTGGGTTAAAGATCCAAATAGTAAACCGTCTCTGTATCGTAGAGGTACTTACAACTCTTTGGTACTATAAAACTTGGGGAGCTAGTCTCCCCTTTATGTCTAGATGCCCGAGCGGTCTAAGGGAACGGTCTGCAAAACCGTGTTTCGTGGGTTCGAATCCCACTCTAGATTCTACACTAATCTTATTGCTTATGGATAGAGAATTGAGAAGAGAACTTTCTAAAAGAAAGTGGATTTCGAGAGCTAAAAAGGTTTATAACGCTTGCGGTAAATTTTATGTACCTGTTGCCGGGATTAAAGCCAATGTAAGGTATAATGTTCCTATAATAAGGAATAAGGCGTTGAAGGTCTGTGAGTCAATTACGGATTTCCTTGATAGTTCTAAATACGCAAAGATGCTTAAGAATTGCACTTCTCCTTATAGAAGCAGAATGATGCAATATGAATACAAGAAAGAGAATAGAAAGGATAGATATAAAGCAAAAAGAGATATTCAAGAAGGTATTCAAGAATATGAATCTAGGGACAATCTTTCGTGTTCATCCTGCATTTTCTATGATAAAGGCTTTTGCGAAAAGGGATTATTAATGACTGAAAACTGCCCAGAATATTGGGATTAAAGTATGGACAAGTATATTAATGGAAGTTTAGTAAAGAGAGTTTTAGTTTTTAAAACTAGAAAGCATCCTGATTGGGTACATTATGTGGACGATTACCGATTCTTGTTTTGGAAAATACATCGAGATTATTGGGACCCATGTTTTGGAACTTATACGGAAGAAAAAATGATTTCATCTTTAGAGAAGAGATATGCCTTCTACAAGGATGGAATAGTATATCAGAAACCTCATATCATTTTAGAGTTCTCTAAAAGACATGATGAATCTATCTATTTTGATAGTGACGAAGAAATGGAGGGATGGTTTGAGTCCTTCATGGAAGAATTTGGAAAACCGTTTATTTACATAGACTAATACCTTTATCCCAGTTTAGAGCTTAGCTCAAATAGTGAATAATAGTAGCTATTGGTTAAAACGAGGTGGAGTGCCAGACGAAAGACTGGAATTAACATAGTTTAACTTTGAATCTCCGACTATGCGGAGTATTATTATGGCAGAATTGATTTTCTGTCTGAGTGAACAGCTGGCACCATGTATTTCCACGCTCATCCCAAGAATTTCAAAAGGGTTGAGAAGTTCAACTACAAAAAGAACTTTTTCAAGGTTTACGTTGACCGAAACGACAGCGTTTACGAGATAACTCGCTGCGAGGTGGTTACATGGAAAACTATAGAGAAAGGCAAGAAGAAATTTAATGTTCCTGACGAGGTGAAAGAAACTCGTGATGCTCACTTGTTTGACAAAATCAAGGGGAATCCGTTCAAAATCGCTATTACTAAGGTAGCTGGCGAGATTGATATGCAGGAGCTGTTATCTGAGTAATTCGTTTAGGAGAGTATCGTAAAACTCTCCATTATGCAGGTGTGGTGTTAATGGATTGAGCACGCCAGACTTCCAATCTGGAGGGGAGAGTTCGAGTCTCTCTACCTGCACATTTGTGGGTATAGCACAATGGTTAGTGCATAGGCTTGCCATGCCGAGGATGTGAGTTCGATTCTCATTATCCACTCTTTTCCGATTTAGCTCAGTATGGTAGAGCGCCCATACCAATAAAGCATTAGTGGGAGGTCAGAGGTTCAAATCCTTTAATCGGAACGACGAAACAAGGCTCCACAGCAGTTACAAGTTGTAACTGGTCTTATCTCCGAATAGCTAGTCTTACGGGGTGGAGAAGTAGTCACCTCGGTGTACCAGAGTGGTTTAATGGCTCAGACTGCAAATCTGCTGATTCGTCAGTTCGAATCTGACCACCGAGTCTCGACGTGCAAGTCTTTTAACTACAAATAGTTAACGTGTCTGGTTACGTTATCACCCAGTCGTCACCTACGGTTAGAAGGCGTCCCTTATCGTGAAAGGCATCCCTGAGTAG
>CAJMOW010000139.1 GCA_905215145.1 uncultured bacterium
ATATTCTTTATATATAACAAATGCCAATGTGCGTTTTTATTTTTTGCATATTCATTATACTATAAATATTTATTTTTATCAATGGATCTGCCGGATTATTCATATTTAATAATTTCTTCTATAATTTCAGATTTTGTTATCTTATCAAAAACATCAGTTGCTAGTCGTCTAGATTTTTCTGTACTTGAAATATAATAATTTTCCGTTGTTTCTACATTTCTATGTCCAAGTATATCAGCAACATAAAAAAGTTCAAAATATAAGACTCATTTTACCAAAAAAATCAAATACAACAGACAAAGTTATGAGTTATTTAATAGGTCGTGGAATTGATAAAGATATTATAAGTGAGTGCATAGATAATCGTTTAATATATGAAGATTTACCTAATCACAATGTAGTATTTGTAGGCTATGACAAAAACAAAGTACCAAGATATGCAGGAGTCAGAGCAACAAATAACAGTAGATATATGAAAGACGCTTATGGAAGTCATAAAGCATTTTCTTTTAAATTGGATTCACTAGAAAAGAGTGATACAGTTCATTTATTTGAAAGTGCTATTGATTTATTATCATATGCAACGCTTAATAAATTGGAAAATAAAGAATGGTATAATGATAACTTACTTTCATTAGCAGGTGTATATCAACCGGCTAAAAAAATTGATGAAAGTAAGATACCACTAGCATTAAATTATTATCTAAATCAGAATCAAAGTATTAAAAAGATATATCTGCATTTTGATAATGATAGTGCAGGAAGAATAGCAACAATGGCACTAAAAACTGTTCTTCCAAAACAATATGAAGTCATTGATGATCCACCTAAAATTGGAAAGGATTTCAATGACTTTTTATGTGCCAAAGTAGGAATAAATTATAAAAAAAGATATGAAAAAGAAAGGTGAAAATTATGAAATTTGATTATTTAAAATTAGCAAATATTATTAAAACAAGAAGAAATGAGAAAGGTATTTCAACAAGAAAACTTGCTGAAAAAATTGGTATAAGTCACGCAGAAATATCAAGGTTTGAAAATGGATTAAAGCCAAGTTTTTACTTAATTCCGTTTGTAAAAATGTGTGAGGAATTAGAATTTGATATTGAAGATTTACTAATTGAAGTTGGTCTTTTAAGTGAAATAGAAGATAAAAAGTATGAAGTAAAAGTTACAAATGTTAATGAAGATTATTTTGAAATTGAAGCAAGAAATCAAAAAGAAGCAGCATTGATTGTTGCAAAATTTGTAATAGAAAATGAAATTATTGAGATAGATACAACTATACCAATCGAGTTTGAAGTTGAAGAAATTGAAGAAGAAAACAAAGAAGATTTTGAGGAAGAAGATGACGAATTAGACGCAGAATCTTTTATGAAAATGCAATGTGAAAATTGCAAACACTATTGTCCTTATTGTGGCAAGTGTTCTCTTGGGGAATAAAACTTATGTCTAGCCAGCACTGAATTTATACTCCCGTATAAATTCGCTTGTGGGGAAATCCCCAATCCCCTTGCTAGACAAAACTGTATATTGAAGAAAGGAAAGTGATAGAAATGAGTGAATTATTGTTTTTTGTTTTAGGGTTCATCATAGGTGGTCTTGCAATGACCACTTTGATGTGTTGCTTACAGGTAAATCGTATAAGTGAACTGGAAAGACAAATAGTATTAAGAGATAATGAACACGAAGAAGATTCGGAGGTTGTTAAATGCGAAGTCGTAGAATAAAAAAACAAATATGGCTTAATGCTGAAGAAGAATATATTATGAAGTGTAAGTCACAAGCAGTTGGTATGAATGCCTCTGATTATATTAGACATCTTATTGTAGGTTATAAACCGAAAGAGAAACCGTCAGAACAATTTTATGAAGAAATAAAAAATATTCGCAGCATTGGAAATAATATAAATCAGATAGCCAGAATCGCAAATGCAAAAGGTGTGGTAGATGTACCTCATTTAAAGAAAGAGATTGATAAATTAGATGAATTTATTATTGATATGAAAAACAAATATTTAAGACCAGATAAAGATGAGTGAATTTTGTCTGAATTATTGTAAAAAAATGAATTAAATGATATAATTATTACCGTTAGGAGAGGATAGTAAAGTTATCAAATTTAGAGTGTTCAATATTAAAAGAATTAGATAGACAAAATATAAAATCAGATGTTATTTCAGTAGTAATGAATAGACTAGATACTAATGATAAGAAAAATGATTTTCTTTCATTTATGATTGATAACAGAAATGTCCTTATATCTTTAAAAGATATTTTTAGTGAATTAAATTTAATTGCTAAATAGTAATTTGAAAGTGAACTAATAGTATGTTTAATATTAGATAAAAAATTGATATATTGTTCTTGGATGGTGATAAAATGAATCAAGAAAAAATAGGAAAATTTATTGCTAAATTAAGAAAGCAAAAAAAATTAACTCAAGAACAGTTAGCAGAAAAATTAGGGATAACCAAAAATGCTGTAAGCAAGTGGGAAAGAGGATTGGGCTTAATGGATTTGTCATTGTTAAAACCATTAAGTCACATTTTAGAAGTCTCGGTTACGGAAATATTAAATGGTGAGAGATTTACTAAAGAAGAAATCGATTCAAAAAGTGAGGAAACTTTAATTGATACACTTGATTATTCTGCAAAAGAAATAAAAAAGGTAAAAAAGAATAAGTTTATAATAATATTATTAACAATAGTTATTACTATTTTGTCAATTGTAATATTAGACACAATTCAAGCAATAGTATTTAAAAATAGCCCAATAATAAGTTGGAGAATTGAAGATGCTAATGATAGTGATAGTTATGTAGACAAAGGTATTTTAATTGATACTTATTATTGTGTTAGCGATGATGTAATAACGGTAATTCCAACATTTAAAAATACAAATTATAATTGCCCATCAGAATAATAATTACAAATTACAATTTAGTGATTTGTTAAATAAATAGTAATTTGCCGATAATCATTTTTTGAACAAAAGTTGTAACTTTTTTAAAATATGTTACTATGTAGTTGATTATTAGTAGAATTAAAGCTTATTTTTATTAAAATAAGAACAAAATAAAGGAGGTATTGTTATGAAAAAGAAAAAAATTAAAATTAAAGAAAAGTGTAATATTCTTAAGTTTAATCGTCATAGTAATACCTATGGCCTTTTCTTCATTTAAAGTCTTTTCTTATGCTGTGCCTGTTACAAATTTAAATGAAAAAAATAACATAATAAATGATTATGTAAAAAGTATAAGTAACTTAGTAGAAGAAAGAGAAATAGATTATAAATATGTAAATGTAGTTAGCTTAGAAGATGATAGATATATATCAAAGTTATTTAATTTTAAAACTGGAGAAGAAGTAAGTATTGAAAATATTATAAAACCAGAAAAAGTAGTAGACTTCTGGGATAAAGTAACAGAATTGCTTTATTTAAAATATCCCAAATTTATAGCAGATGTCTTAAGTAAAAATGATAAAACTAATGCTTATTATGTAAAAGAAAATGAGTTAATAATTTATTATTATGATTATCTGATAGAACCATTATAAATGAAGAATTATCTTTACATGTTAATTTTAATGAAATAAAAGAATGTATGGATATAACAGTTAAGTTAGATAAAACATATGAAAAAGAAGATGGTAATAAAATAGATTTAAACAAAAAAATAGTGGCATTAACATTTGATGATGGACCGGGACCTTACACAAGTAGGTTAGTGGATATTTTAAATGATAATAAAGCTCGTGCTACATTTTTTATGTTAGGTAAGAAATTATCTATATATAAAGATGAAGTAAAAAAAGTATATGATAACAAAATGGAAATTGGGTATCACTCATATAATCATAA
>CAJMOW010000140.1 GCA_905215145.1 uncultured bacterium
CTGGAACTAATTATGCTTGGGATGGAACTCAATGGGATCCTCTGGGAGGTACAATTGATCTTTCAGGCTACTATACAAAAACACAAGTAGATGATGCAATTTCTGCAGCAAAAACAGAACTAGAAGCAGCTGATACCGCTTTAGAAGGACAGATTACTACAGTTACTAATCAGCTTAATAACAAAGTTGATAAAGTCGAAGGTTCAGGTTTAATTTCTGATACTGATTTAAATCAAATCAGAACTAATAAATCTGACATTGAATCTTTACAAACATCTGTTGGAGGTAAACAGGAAGCTCTTACTGAAGGTCAGGCAATTTCAATTACAGAGGAAAATGTTATTGATGTTAAGTTAGATCCAGCTTCAGATGCTGCGTTATCAAAATCAGCCGAAGGTCTTAAGGTAGATCTTAGTGGAGTAAAAGGCTCAACTGTAAAAGTTGGAGTTGCTATTACTGGTGGTGCTGAAATTGGTGCAGATCAAACAGTTGCTGAAGGTATGAAAGCTCTTAGTGATAGTATTAAAACTGCTGTAGGTGGCATTATATCTATTACTAGTCCAGATGGTACTATTAAGGTAACTGGTGAAGGTAATTCTAGAGGTTTAGCTGTAGATATGTCTAAATTAGTATCAACAAGTTCATCTATCCAAGTTGGAACAGACGGTAAGCTTGATATATTTTGATCAGAAGTTAAATAAATAATAATTTCTCCCTTCCTCACATTTAGTGAGGGGGGGGGATTAAAATTTAAAAAAATAAACATGGTAACAATTAAGTTTTTTAAAAAGGCGACAGAGCCTACTACAATCGAAACTGGAAATCTTTGGTTTGATACAACAACTCAATCTATTAAAGTTAAAACAGATACAGGATATGATGTATTTGGTATTGGGCTTAAAGATGCAGAATTATTAAATAATAAATTAACAATTACCAGATCAGATAATACTACTGTTGAAGTAGATTTTAATGATATAGCGTCAGCAAGTTCTGTAGCTGCAGCGTTAGATAAAAAAGTAGATAAAACAATTACGATAACAGGAACAGACGGGTTATCTGGAGGTGGAAATCTGGCAGAAAGTCGTACTATCTCTCATGCTGTTCCAGCAGGAGCTACTGCGAAAACATCAGGGTTGTATAAAATTGCAACTGATAAGTTTGGACATGTCACAAGTACAGCAGCAGTAACTAAAACAGATATAACAGCTCTTGGTATTCCTGCTACAGATACTAATACAACGTATACATTTCAGGGAGCATCAAATGGATTTAAAGTAACTCCAAGTAATGGCGAAACTCAAACAGTAATTGTCTCTCCAAATATTAAAAATAACGTTACTAAAACAGATGCCACAACAACTGCTGGATATATTCCTAAGTTTAATAATACAACAGGAGTTATTGAAAATGGTTACTCTGTACAAACAACTTTAGCTAGTAGTTCAACTGCAATCCCAACTGCTGCTGCTGTCGTTGCAGCTATTGATAATAAGATCGCTGCAGCTGATGCAATGATTTATAAAGGAACATTAGGCACAGACGGTACTGTTACTAAAGTTCCAGCTAACGGATATAAAGTAGGTTGGACCTATAAAGTAATTACTGCTGGAACTTATGCGGGAATCAAGTGTGAGGTTGGAGATATGCTAATTGCTATTAATAACGGTCCTGTTAGTGGTACTACAGTAGTTAATGCAGATTGAACAGTTGTTCAGGCTAATATTGATGGCGCAGTAACTGGCCCAGCTTCTGCGACAGCAGGTCATATTGCAGTATTTGATGGAGCTACAGGTAAAGTTATTAAAGATGGTACATATACTATCGCCACTAGCGTACCTTCAAACGCTGTCTTTACTGACACAAAAGTAACTTCTGTAGATAATCACTATAAACCTGCTAATGGAACAACTCTTATAGGAACCGCTGGTTCTCCTGTTACTGCTGGTGGTAAAGTTGTTACAGGTATTACAGCTGATAGTTCTGGCCATATTACAGATATAATTACTGGTACTATACCAGCTGCACCAACCTTATCTGGTTTAGGTGGAGTTGGAACTATAAATGCATCTGGCACTGCTCCTTTAACACTATCCGCATCTAAAAGTAGTACAACTGTAACAATTTCTGGATCAGTAGCAGAAATGACAGCCGCAACATCAAATACAGCAGGTGCAGCAGGTATTGTTCCTGCTCCTGATGCAGGAAAACAAAATGCGTTTTTAAGAGGTGATGGAACTTGGGCATTCCCAACTGATACAAATACTACTTATGTATTTGCAAATGGCACAGATGGATCATTTACTGTTACACCACGTAATGGTGAACCTCAAAAAGTATTAATTGGTAAACCTGCGACTGCAGGAACTGCGGATAATGCTACTCAAGTAAAGAATTCCTTAATTGTTACATTAAATAGTGGAAGTAACGAGGGAACTACAAAGTTTACATTCAACGGTAGCGCTCAAAAAACTGTTAATATCACTCCAGGTAGCATTGGAGCCGCTACATCTGCCCAAGGTACTAAAGCTGATAATGCAGTACCAGAAGTTACGTTTACTTCAAGTTCTTTAAACGTTTCTGCAGTAAAGGATAACGAATCAAAAAAAGTTGCTCTAACTGCTGAGATGGAATGGGTTGAATTCGAATAAATTAAGATAATAAGGGAATAGGGATTTCCCTATTCCCTTTATTTTTAACCTATAATATTATAGGTGCTATAAAAATATAGACGCTATGGCATATAAAACTAAATTTTTACATTTTAAAACTAAAGCATCGTACGAAGCTGAGAGAGCAAAAACTACTGCAGGAACAGAGGAACGTAAAGTATTTGATGCATATATATCATTTATTGATGAAGGTCCAATGATCTGTACTTGGGGTAAAGAATATAAATGTGATATCAGTGCTTCAGAAGTTGAAGCTTTAGTTAATGCAGGAAAAATTAGTCCTGCGACAGTAGCACCACTTATTGCAGGTACTGCAGCAGTTGGAACATCTACAAAATATGCACGTGAAGATCATAGGCATCCAGAACAAGTTAACATAACTGGTAATGCAGCTACAGCTACTACAGCTACAAATCTTGCAAGTGCACCTTCATTTATTAATAATGGTAATCATATAAAAATAACTGTTGGAAATAAAACCTCTACAGAGTTTACTGTACCTTATGCTTCTAAAACATCAGCTGCAGAAACATTAATGTATGGTAGAAAGATATTTTTAAACGGAGATGTCACTGGTTCTACTACAGAATCATTTAATGGATCCAAAAATGTGACTATAAACACAACAATAAGTACTATTAATGCTGAAAAACTTACTGGAATTATTAATGTAGATAGATTGCCAGAAATTCCAATAGAAAAATTACCAGCAGGTGCTTTAGAAAGAATGCTTGTAGTAGAATCACAAACAGCAGCAATAGATGCAGTAAAAGCTGGTACAATTCAAGAAGGAGATGTAGTACAAATAGGTAATGGAGGATTAATGTATTTTTGTGTAGATGATGCTGCCACCACATTTGGAAATGCATTTAAAGAGTTTACTGCAGGAAGTGCAACAAGTGTACCTTGGTCTGGAGTGACTAATGCTCCCACAAAGCTAAGTCAGTTTAGTAACGATGCAGGATATTTAACTTCAGTTCCAGCACAAACTTGGGCAAGTATTACAGGGAAACCTACATTTGCCACAGTTGCTACTAGTGGTTCATATAATGACTTAACTAATAAACCAACTATCCCATCCTTATCGGGGTATGCTACTCAAAATTGAGTAACTAGTCAAGGATATTTAACAAGTATTCCTGCAGCTACCAGTAGTTCATATGGAGGAA
>CAJMOW010000141.1 GCA_905215145.1 uncultured bacterium
AATGAAAGTATTTTTAAAGCAATGTTAGTAAAAATGGGATTATCACAATTTGATTTTGATACTAATATTCAAGATATGAGTGAAGGTCAAAAGAAGAAGGTTCTAATTGCAAAAAGTATTTCAGAACAGGCTAATATTTATATATGGGATGAACCTTTAAACTATATTGATATATTGACAAGAGAACAAATAGAAGATGCTATTCTAAATTATAATCCTACCATTATTTTTGTAGAACATGATGAGAAATTTATTGAAAAAGTGGCAACAAAAATTATAAATTTGGTAAAGTAAGTGAGAGACAAATTACAATTTTATAGTTATTGATTTATAGTAATTTACCGAAAAGATTGTCAGTAATGACAGTCTTTTTTGTACGACAAGCAGTTATACAAATAGATTAGTTCAGTGCAACTAATCTATTTTTTATAAGAATTATAAACGAATTAAATGCAATTATTTTTTTATTATTTATTGACATTTAATTATAACTACTATAAAATATAGTAGTATAGTTTGTAGTAGAAAGAAGGGCTTAAATATATGAAAAATTATGACAACTATTTTCTTCCTGTAGATAATATGGAAGAAGCAAAAAGATATTATGAGGAAATATTGGGGTTAAAAAAGAAATTTGATTTTTCTGATAAGGGAATGGTTGCTTATAATATTGGAAATGAAGAACCTGCAATAATTTTAAAAGACAAAAATAAATTTGAGAATTTAAAGCCTACAATATGGTTTGAAGTAGAAGATGTTGCAATCTTCTATAAAGAAATGTTGAATAATGGTATAAAATTTTTGAGTGAGCCTTTTAAAATTGGAACTGGTAATGCAGTCGAGTTTGAAGATCCATTTGGAAATAGACTTGGCGTTACAGATTATATTAAGTAAGGAGTAGAGATTATGTCAAATATAGATTTGGTATTATTAGGACTTATTAAACAAAAATCACAAAGTGCTTATGATATTAAAAAAAATATAGAATATCGTAATATACCAAGATGGGTAAGAATTAGTGAACAGTCTATTTATAAGAAAGTATTACAATTAGAATCAAAAGAATATATTGTTAGACATAAAGAGAAAGAGGGAAATATGCCAGATAAAGCAGTATATACTATTACTGACAAAGGTAATGATTATTTTAATAGACTTATGAATGATATTTCAAATTATGATGTTAGTCTATATTTGGATTTTAATATTATTATTACGAATTTAGATTTAGTAGATGATGAACAAAAAAAGATTCTTGTTTCTAATATAAAATCAAAGATATTAGAATTAAAAGAATTGCTAAATGAAAGACAATCTCATAGACAACATATTCCTAATGTTGGAAAACAAATGTTCAAACAACAATTAGCATTAGTAGAAACATTAGAAAAGTGGATAATTGATTTTGAGAATAGTTTAAAAGGACAAAATTAGCAAATATTGATTTTAAGTTAAAAGATAAATTTGTAGGGAGGGAAATTCAATGAAAATAATCAACATTGGTATTCTTGCTCATGTAGATGCAGGAAAGACGACTTTATCGGAAGGCCTGCTTTATACAAGTGGAGCGATTTTAGAATTAGGCAGTGTAGATAAGGGAACAACAAGGACAGATACTATGTTTTTAGAACGTCAGCGTGGAATCACAATTCAGGCAGCAGTTACTTCTTTTAATTGGAATGACTACAAAATCAATATTGTAGATACTCCTGGACATACAGATTTTATAACAGAAGTGTATCGTTCCTTATCTGTTCTTGATGGAGCTATTTTAGTAATTTCTGCTAAAGATGGTGTACAAGCACAAACAAGAATACTATTCCATGCACTTCAAAAAATGAATATACCAACAATTATTTTTATAAATAAAATAGATCAGTATGGAATTAACTTAAATAATATTTATCAAAATATCAAAGAAAAACTTTCAAATGATATTATTGTTATGCAAAATGTAACATTAACTCCAGAAATATCAATTAAAAATATCATTGATTTAGATGAATGGGATCCTGTAATTTCCAAAAATGATAAACTTTTAAAAAAATATATTGCAGGAGAAAAATTGACTATACAGGAATTAACGCAGGAAGAATATAGGTGTGTTAAAAAAGGTTCGTTGTTTCCTATATACCATGGAAGTGCTAAAAATAATATAGGAACTCAACAACTCATTGAAGCTATTTCAAATCTTTTTTGTCCTGAAATGAATAAGAATTATTCAGAACTATGTGGAAGAGTTTTTAAAATTGACAGACCATAAGCAAAGATTAGTTTATTTGCGTCTTTACAGTGGAACATTACACTTACGAGATACAATTGTATTGTCAGAAAAAAAGAAAGTGAAACTTACAGAAATATATATTCCTTCAAATGGAGAAATGATACAGACAGAAATAGTTTGTTCTGGAGATATTTTTATAATACCTAACAATACATTAAGATTGAACGATATTATAGGAAATGAAAAGATTTTGCCATGCAATGTATGGAATGACAAGCCTGTACCAATGCTACGAACAAGAATTGAACCGATAAAAATAGAAGAGAGAGAAAAATTATTGGATGCTCTTACAGAAATTGCAGATACTGATCCTCTTTTACGTTATTGTGTTGATACGATAACACATGAAATCGTCATTTCTTTTTTAGGAACAGTGCAGTTAGAAGTTATCTGTTCTCTGTTGATTGAAAAATATCACATAAACATAAGAATCGAAGATCCAACCGTAATTTATTTGGAAAAGCCATTACAAAAGGCAGATTATACTATTCATATTGAAGTACCACCAAATCCATTTTGGGCATCAATTGGATTATCAATAACTCCACTTCCAATTGGCAGTGGAATACAGTACGAAAGCAAAGTTTCACTCGGTTATTTAAATCAAAGTTTCCAAAATGCAGTAAGAGAAGGTATTAATTATGGACTGGAGCAAGGTTTGTATGGCTGGGAAGTAACAGATTGTAAAATATGTTTTGAATATGGTGTTTATTATAGCCCTGTTAGTACTCCCTCGGATTTTCGTTTTCTTGCCCCAATTGTACTTGAACAAACATTGAAAAAAGCGGGAACGCAATTATTAGAGCCATATCTTTCGTTTATACTTTTTACACCACAGGGATACCTTTCTCGTGCATATAATGATGCACAAAAACATTGTGCAATAATTGAAACAAGTCAATCAAAAAATGATGAAATTATTTTTACAGGACATATTCCTGTACGTTGTATTAATGAATATCGTAATACTTTAACTCTATATACAAATGGGCAAGCAGTTTTTTTGACAGAATTAAAAGGTTATCAAATTGCTACTTGTGAACCAGTTATTCAATCACGTAGACCAAATAATCGAATAGATAAAGTACGCCATATGTTTAATAAAAAAGAAAATTAAGTTACTATTCGCTAAATTACAATTTGTTAAGTAGTTGATGATATGGATAAGTATTTAGAAATCAAAAAGATTTTTGTACTGTTTAGATGTGATTATGATAGAGAAAGGATGCTAATACAATTTGGTCTGTAAGCTATGATATTAAAAATAATAGCATTTATAGGATTGATGGAAATCCAAAAAGGAAAAAATATAAAATAGATACAAGGTTAAATTTAAAGAATAATTTTATGTTTAAGGTAAATCTAAGGCAATAGAAAATTTACTTTTTTCTGTTATAATATAAGTAATAATAATTTTAAAAGTGAGTTGATATGAAAATGAGAACAGAGAAACAAATATATGATACTATACTTAATTTTGCTAAAGCAGATGATAGAATTAGGGTGGTTACTTTAGAAGGTTCAAGAACAAATATTAATATTATACCAGATGAT
>CAJMOW010000142.1 GCA_905215145.1 uncultured bacterium
TTTAAAAGTAGTTTCACTAAATTCGTTAGTTAAATCAATAATTATAAGTGGATTTCTTAAATCAGGTTTATCAGTACCATATTTAAGCATAGATTCTTTATATGGAATTCTTACAAATGGTTTTGTAGAAACTTCTTTATCACTAAATTTCTTGAAAACATCTGTAAATATTTCTTCACCTAAAGCATAGATATCTTCTTGTTCAGCAAAGCACATTTCCATATCTAATTGATAAAATTCACCATACACTCTATCTTTTCTAGCATCTTCATCTCTAAAACAAGGTGCGACTTGGAAATATTTATCAAATCCACTTACCATTAATAATTGTTTAAATATTTGTGGGGCTTGTGGCAATGCATAAAATTTACCATGATATTTACGGGAAGGAACTATAAAATCCCTTGCACCTTCTGGAGAAGAAGCAGTAAGAATTGGAGTTTGAATTTCAGTAAATTCTAAACTATTCATTTTTTCTCTTAAATATGAAATAACTTTAGTTCTAAATAAAATATTATCATGAACTTTTTTATTTCTTAAATCTAAATATCTATATTTAAGTCTTGTTTCTTCATTTACTTCTGTAGAAGTCATTACTTCAAATGGTAATACATTTTTAGCTGCACCTAACACTTCTAAAGAATCAACTAATACTTCAATAGTACCTGTACTTATTCTTGCATTATAATCTTCTTCATTTCTTTTTCTAACTTTTCCTGTTAAACAAATTGTTGATTCACGTGTAAGTCCATCAAATAATTTTTCATCATTTGTAACTGTTTGAATAGTACCTTTTTCATCTCTAACATCTACAAATATAACTCCACCATGATCTCTTATATTTTCAATCCAACCTGATAATTTAACAGTTTCACCAATATTCTCTTCTGTTAAACTACCACAATAATTGTTTCTATATTTATTATTTGGTTTCATTGTTACCTCTTTTCTATTTCTTCTTTCATTAAGTTTGAAGCAAGACTAGGATTAGCTTTTCCACGAGTTTTTTTCATTACTTGACCAACTAAAAAGTCTAGTATTCTATCTCTACCATTTTTAACATCTTCTACTGCTTTTGGTTGTTCTTCTATTACTTCTAAAACAACTTTTCTTATTTCATCATCATTAGCAATTTGACTAATTCCTAATTCTTCTACAATTTTTGTAGGTTCTTTTTCATCACTTAATGATTTATATAAAACTTCTTTTCCTTGTTTACTTGATATTTTGTTATCACTAACCATTTTTATTAATTGTGTTAACATTTTTGGTGTAACAAAGATTTCATTAATTCCTATTTCTAGTTTATTTAAATGTCCAAGTATTATACTAGTAATCCAGTTTGCTGCAAGTTTTGGATCACTACCTTCTTTAATACAATCTTCAAAATAATCAGCAATTTCTTTTTCTTTTACAAGAATTGTAGAATCATATCTTGATAACATATATTTAGTCATATAAAGATTAATTCTATCATATTGAAGCATAGGAATTGTTTCTTTTATTTCATTTATAAACTCATCTGTTACTTTAACAGGAGCAATATTTGGTTCTATAAAATATTTATAATCTATTGCATCAACTTTACTACGCATTGAGTAAGTACAATTATCTTCATCACTATATCTTCTTGTTTCTTGAATTATTTTTCCACCACTATTTAATATTTCAGTTTGTCTTTGTATTTCATACATAATTGCTTTTTCTACATTATTAAATGAATTTATGTTTTTCATTTCAACTTTTGTTCCAAGTTCAGTAGCATTTTCATCCATAAGTGAAATATTAACATCACATCTCATTTGTCCTTTATCACTTCTTGCCTCACTTGTATCACAATACAAAAACATACTTCTTAGTGTTTCTAGGAAAGCAATTGCTTCTTTAGCACTATTTAAACAAGGTTCTGTTACTGTTTCAAGAAGTGGTATTCCAGAACGGTTATAATCAATTAATGAATATGTTCCAAAGTGATCTAATGAAGCTGTATCTTCTTCTAGATGTGTATCATGAATTAATACTTTTTTATCTACACCATCAACATTTATCATTACATAACCATCTACACCCACTGGTTTATGCATTTGAGTGATTTGATATCCTTTTGGTAGGTCTGGATAAAAATAGTTTTTTCTATCAAATATTATTTCATCAGGAGTTTTACAATTTAAAGCAATTGCCATTTTTAAAGCTTTTTTAACAGCTTCTTTATTAACAACTGGAAGTATTCCTGGAAAACCTAAATCCACTGGTGCAATATTAGAATTTGGAATACTTGAGTAATCGTTTTTAGCGCCACTAAAGTTTTTTGACTTTGTCTTAAGTTCACAGTGTACTTCAAGTCCTATTACTACTTTATACATCGTATTCCTCCTTTACTAATCCTTTGTATCCTAAACATTCTTCTATTTTATAAGCCATGTTTAATACTTTATCATCTTCCATAGCCTTTCCTGTCAAGTTAATGCTTATTGGCATGTTGTTTACAAAACCACTTGGTAATGAAATACTTGGGAATCCACCAAAGTTACCAATTACTAAATGATTTTCAAGTATTAAATATCTATCAGATAATTGATCTGATTTTTGGCCAAACTTAGGTGCGATACCACCACTTGTTGGCATTATAAGTCCATCATATGTTTTAAATAATTCATTCATTTTATTTACAACTAGTCTTCTAATTCTACCTGCATTTAAGAATAGTTTTTCTTGATTTTCTTTTTGTAATATATAGCTTCCTAAAATAAATCTTCTTTTAATTAATTCAGAAAAACCTTTTGTACGAGCATCAAACATAATTTCTTCTATGCTGTTACCTTCTCCCCTTGGTCCAAATTGAATTCCTGTTAGGTTAGCATTATTACTTGTTGCTTCTGCACAAGAGATAGTCATATATGTTGGATATAATGCATCTAATAAATCTTTTCCAAATTCTACTTCTGTTACAGAAAAACCTATTTTTCTTAATTTTTCTATATTTTCATGAAATTGTTTTAAAGTTTCTAATAATTCACTATCATTTGTATCTTTATATAAGTTTATATCACAGGCTTCTTTAAAGTAAAATAGTTTTTTACCTTTTATATCGTTTTCCAAAGTTTCTGTATATTTTTTATTATCATCTGGAAGTGAAGTCATATCAAATTCGTCTTGACCTTTTATTGCATCTGTTACAATAGCAATATCTTTAACACATCTAGCAAAACATCCTACATGATCAAGAGATGAAGCAAATCCAAACAATCCATATCTACTAATTCTACCATATGTTGGTTTAAATCCCACAACTCCACCAAATGCTGCTGGTTTTCTAATTGAATCTCCAGTATCTGAACCTATTGAAAATGGAACAATATTTAAAGCTACTGATGCTGCACTACCTGCTGATGAACCACCTATTAAACGAGTTTTATCCCAAGGATTTTTTACTGCACCTGTGTGTCCTGTTGTTCCAGTTCCTCCCATAGCAAGTTCATCAAGAACTGTTTTTCCAACAAGAACTGCACCGTTTTCTTTTAATTTTTTATATACAGTTGCATCATATACTGGTACGTAATCTTTTAATATATTAGAAGATCCAGTAGTTAAAATTCCTTTTGTTGAAAAATTATCTTTTAATGCATATGGTATTCCATTTAATAACGAATTACTTTCTATATGTTTAAATTCATCAATTATTGTTACAAATGAATTATATTCATCTTGATATTTATGAGCTTTTTCATTTGCTTTTTTAAATAATTCTTCTATAGTAATTTCTTTGTTATCTAGTTTTTTTCTTAGTTCTTCTATCATTATTCCACCACCTTTGGT
>CAJMOW010000143.1 GCA_905215145.1 uncultured bacterium
ATTAAATAGCAATTATTAAACTAGAATGATACAGTCTATTTACACTTCGGTAAGTAATGCAGATATAGTGCCTTGTGGTAAAAAGGGTAAGCCTATAAAATGTGAGCCTATACCTCTCTTAAGAAATAACTATTTAGGAGAATATAGGACAGAACTAGAAAAAGCTAAAGTAAGAAAGAACTTAGGTATTGCTGATGAGTAGAGTCTATTGTGGGGAAACATTAGTGGAACCATAGAACTGCAAAAAGACCTAGTATAGTATATAGAACAAAAATGGACCTATACTAGTGACGTTGCAGAAGGTATTAATACTGTGAAGGATGCCCTAGACTATGCCCTATACTTTATTAGTGAATATGAATCTAATACAGAAGCAATAGAAGAACTGAAAGTCGATATAAGCAATATTAGAACTTCTATATCTGTATTGAAGGAGGATTTACAACGAGAAATTGATACTAATAGAAAAGGGATTAATAATCTATCTGAAGAAATAGTAAAAATCAATGAAGCTATAGTTGAGTTATGCTATTGAGAATATAGATGTTGATAAAAACATTCTTAATTGGATTAAGAATAGTCTCCAAAATTCCAAAACTATAGAACTAAAGGAAGATAATTCTTTAGAGGTGATTTTATCTACTTAGGAAGATAATGCTATTCATTTAATAGAATAGGAGATTGGAGAGGAAACCTCTTCTATTATCCTTCCAGGTATCTATGTTAAGAATCTTGAACCTGCTCTAGAAGAAACAAAGAAAGAAGTATAGAAAAC
Source organism: uncultured bacterium (assembly GCA_905215145.1). Next base: position 776 of record CAJMOW010000143.1, read on the forward strand.
TTAGGAAGCACAACAAGAGACAAATACTAAAGTAGAAGCTAATACTGAAAGTATTACTAATATACAAACTAACTTAGAAACTATAGCTACTTATTAGACAGAACTCCCAGATGATACTACTTCAACAGTAATTGAAGGGACTACAGTAGAGAAACTTAAGGGCAAGCCCTTTAATGAGATTATTGATACTTTACTATTTCCAACAGTAGTTAGAGATTTAGTATACCCATAGCTTTATTATAGTTTTACTTCTCAAATAGTAGAAGTATTAACTCCTACACTTACATTTATAAAGAATGATGCTGGAGAAGAAACTGACAGACAAGAAACTATTACTTATAACAGTTCTCCTGTAGAGTCTGATACATATAATTCTATTGGTACTTATACTCACTCTGGTACAGTGAGTTATGCCGCTGGAGAATATTTGATAAACAATAAAGGAGAAGTTACAGATAAGAGAGTAGAAGCTGGTTCTATTTCCGCTACCGCTTAGGTAGTAGCCACATATCCTTGGTATTCTGGTAATACTGATAGTGTGATTAAATAGGCGCTAGTTCCTTTTGGACAATCGTCTGGAACTATCACATTTTCACTAAGTGGTAAGGCTATTATAAAATTGCCAGGAAGTAACACATAGTTAAATTCATTTACCGTAGATGGAGGACTTGGATATTTAAATGTAGACCTAAGTGGTTGGGAAACGTCTACCGAGTAGATAAATGGATTTACTTACAAGGTATGGACTAAGAAAGATACTTACTCCTCAGCATTGCCACATCAAATTAACTTTATTCTATCACAATAATGGCATTTAAATATACAGGTGATGCTACCTTAGGTGTCGCTTTAACCGTAGAAACTCCGAAGCCTCTCGATAATAGAACAGTCGTTAATAACTTAGACGAACTTTATTCTATTCCAGAGAAGTATGCTTATCAAGGTATGACCGTTGCTAACATAGATAACGGAAATATTTATATGCTGATTGATAAGTCTAAGATTAAATACAAGGAAGGATGGAAAGCATCCTATGAATCTATTTAGATAATCACCTGTACAGAGGCTGAATATAAAGAATGGTCTGAGAATACTACAGACGATTTTAGGCCCATAGATGAAAGTAAAACGTATCTTCATGCTGAGACATATTATTATATATATGAGGATAGCTTAGACGATGACTAGTTTTACCTATCCGCGGAATGGGGAAAAAAGATAGAAGAGCAATTAAAACAGAAGGCCCTTAATACTACTGTAGTATAGATTAGAACAGACTTAGATAACACTATTGCCAGCCTATCAGATTATGCTACACTGGAAGAATTAACTACTAATTATGTCTCTAATGATTCTTTAGCTCTATCCCTGACTAAGTATTATACTAAGGAAGAAACAGACGATATTTTCGTTACTAAAGAAAGTCTTAGAGGAGAGGGAATGGAAGGAGATGATTTTGTCTTCGTTACAAAGAAAGAATATGAGGAAGATTAGTAGGCCATCCAAGACGAGTTAGATAAAACTCTTAAGGTAGATGGAGATGGTTCCTTAGAAAGCATCACTGTTGGATAGATAAAATCTCCTGTAGTGGAGGGAGAGAGCTAGTTAGTAGTAGACGTTAAGTCTGAAGGATTATTTATAGGTGAAGATTAGATTGCTACTGAATCGGATATTCCGAACTTAGTAACATTAACTGAAGAAGAGTATCTAAAGTTAGTAGAGGAAGGGACGGTAGAGCCTGATACATATTACTATGTATATGACGTCACAAATGATGCAAAGGTTTATATTACTAAGGAATATTTGGATTAGAATTATCATACTACTAATCAATATCAGTCCTGGGTTGCTACAAATTATTACTCCAAGAAGTAGATTGATGAAAACTACGTTACTACAGAAGATATTAAGGCTTATTATACTATTTAGCAGGTTGATGACAAATTTCTTACTAAGGAAAATGCTCAGTCTACTTATGCTACTCAATAGTCATTATCTGATTTATCAGATTAGATAGCCGAAGATTACGTAACAAAAGAAAGTTTAAGGGGAGACTCTCCTGAAACCGGAGATGATGATTTCATATTTGTTACCTAGAAAAAATATCAGGATGATTAGGCTGCTGCTGCTAAAGAATTTAGCACTGAGCTTTTGAAATCTACATCAGTAGAAACTTCTGATATTACTATTTAGAAAATTGGAGAAAAAGAAGTACAATAGGGAACAACTGGAGAACCTTCTGAGGAAACAGGAACTGAGCAAGTTATTGAGAGTTCTGTTAAACTTACCACAGAAGATAACAGGCTATTTGCTGGAGGCAAGCAAGTTGCTATTACTGAAGAAGTACCAAAACTTGTATGCTTACCACAAGCTGATTATGATGACCTAGTTGAGAATAGTAAGACTGAAGAAGATACTTATTATTGCACCTATGGAGAAAAAGATTTACAAGATACTGGATATGTTAGGAGCGAATATCTTATAGAGAGATACTACACCAAAGCTGAGGTAGAAGAACTAATTAGCTAGGCCGTAGCCGAATTGTAGAAAAAGATAGACGCTTTATAGCCAGGTTCTAGTGTAGAGGTAGATGGAGAAAATGAACAATTAATATTTTAAACAATATGGGAACAATTTATATTGAAGGACAGTTTAAGAGTTCTGCCAAACCAGTAAAAGTTGTTGGAGGAAGTATAGGAGGAGGCTCTGGAGTAGACTAGGAAGTTCTCAAGAACTATGCTACTAAAGCAGAATTGTAGAAGGCTGTTGAGGACCTAACTGCTTCCATAGAGGGAATAGATCACGATGTAGTTGATGAAACTTTAATAATACAATGATATGGCAGCAATCAAATCTATAAAGGTTGGGGAAACCACATACGATTTAAAAGCTACTTACGATGGTGCTGGAAATGTTATAGATACGACATATGCCAAGGCTAATGCAATTCCAACTAAAACTTCTTAGTTACAGAATGATAGTGGATATTTAACTGAGC
>CAJMOW010000144.1 GCA_905215145.1 uncultured bacterium
AAAATTACACTGTTAGAGTATATGAATTGACAATACGGTATGGCAAATTCTGATGCTGATCAATTACATCGAGAGATGAGTTTAAGTAAAATGGGAATCTTAAACTTTGATAGTAATCAGTTATATATGTTTTCAAGAGCTCCTGATATGTTACATCGAATGACAATATTAGTTGCAAAGATGATGCATGATGGATGTTTTGATGCGCATAGTGTTGTTAACGAAGAATTAGTATATGATTTTAAAAAGGATAAACGTTTCAGCTTATTACATTCTGCTAATCCTAACGTAAATAGTGAAGAATACCGTAAACAACATGCTTTATATATCACAATGCTAGAACAGTTTAATAGAGAAGGGTATAACCTAAAAGATGGAGATGCTTTACCTAAAGCTTATACAGCAAGAGAATCTGCTAGCATTAAATCATTTGCTGATATGTGTTTTGGACATTATGATAAAAATACTCAAATGTTAGCAAAGCACATGTTTTTAGGATCTTTTTTTCTACAATTCCGAACTTTTATATCTGCAAAACTAGAACAGTGAGTACTAAAGCCTGGTACCTATGATCAGGGGAGTTATAAAATAGCAGTCGATGAAAATGGAAATAAATTTGTAAGACGAATTACGTTTGATGAAAATGGACAGCCTATAGTAGATATTATACTTGAGAATGAACTTAAAGAAGGAGATAAATGAGAATATTTCTATGAATGAGTAGGTAGACCTCAGGAAGGAATAATGTGGTCTATGTTTTCGTATTTAAAAGCATTATTTACTCTTAATACATCTGAGTTTAATAAACTATGAAAAGACGATATAAAAAGAGCAAATCTATTCCTTTTCTTACATGATATGTTACTTATGTTATTATTAGGTTTATTAGTAAAAGCTCTATTTTCTTGAGATGATATCAAAGAGGAACCATGAATAAAACGTTGAACTGCAAGTGCCCTTTATGGATCTTTTCAAGATGGTCCTGTACAAAATATTATAGGTGGAATGATTGGAGACTTAAATCCTCCCGCATATAGTATATTTAAAAACATGTTTAATAATGTTGGAGATGTTATTACAGGTGATAAAAACCTATGAGAAGGTGTAACATCTAATTTTGGAGCACTTCGAGAACTAGGTACAGCTACATCATTATTTTAAAAAAAATACCCTTACACGCCGAAGCATGTAGGGTATTTTATTTTATATGTTATTATTTTCGTTTTGGAGTACCATTATTACAAACTGTACATTTCTCAGCTTTAGTGCCTTGATTAAATACACGTATATATTTCCCATAAACTGCATCTTGATACTCATGAGAAATTTTATTTGATTCACAAATAGGACATCTTTTAATCGAACAAGCCATCTTGAACTAATTTTTTACAATTATTAAATAAATCTCTCAATGTTCCGTTATTTTCAATTAAATAAGAATAGGCTTTATCTTGATTCAGAAGAATGAGAACTTTTTTCACAGCCAGGTCGAGTTATATGAATAATAACAGCACCTAAATTATATGTAGTAATATTTTCAATAATAAATCTTTGGTCAGAAATAATAATATTCGATCCTCTATTATTTAAAGTAGACAGAATTCATAACCTATCTCCAAAATAAAAACGCATAATTTCTGTTCCAAAATATTGTAATATTTGTCTAATAGATAGAAAATAATTTTTTGTCAAATTTGGATTTACACGTTTGATTTCTTTTGTAAATCTTGTATCTGACAATATTTTATCTTTAAAAGCATTAATATTAGATTCATCAACGTGAATTAACTGCAACGTATTAAAATCTACATAATACTGCTCTTTAAACTCTCTATCTTCAAAATTTTGTACGTTTGTATTTAATAATATTGCTAACATTTCTTTCATTTTATCAGCATAACGTACGATTTTATAATCTTTTTTAAATCATTTTAATCTACAGTATAAATCATATTTATGTAATATTTTAGGAGTACTAAGAAGATATTGTAACATTTTTGCTACAGTATCCTTACCACTTCACTTATTCCCCTGAACGGAGATTATTTTTTGCATTAACTAAAATGTTTTCGTAATTGAATATCCTCTATCTCGGATAATCTTGTTACAGGAATTGAATTTTCAATATGTTGAAGTTCAATATAATTATAACTTTGGCTAAGGATTCGTTCTATAGAAGTTATCTGTTCTTTAGTAATAGATATATTATAAAAATACCCACCATATAACAACATCGAACCTGATTGTTTAATCCATCCATGTTCTTCTAACCACCTATCTGGAGTATTACAATCCTTTGGAATAATCCCTTGTTGTTGAAGTAAATCTGCAATCTTTATATGTAAAAAATTTGCTTTAGTTCCATTTAAACCATAATATTTTCCATCAGGTGCAAAATATCCTGCATTACAACAAAGTAGAGACGGATGTATTTCACTTAATTTATCTAATTCTAGTTGAGTAATAATATATCGATCAAGTTTTCCTTTATCATATAATGTTGCAATACTACTTGGATGATTTAGCTTATAAATAGTCTCTCGTAGTTGTTTAGAAGCTTTAGAAACTCGGTCCGATATATCAGTATTATTAGGAAATAATTTCTCAATAATTATACTAATATTAGCAAATGTAAATAGATCTTTATCTAAACTTTCTTTTAGACTATTATAAGCGTATATAATTGGATCATCTAATAGTGTGGTAATATAGTTCTGAGATGAATCCGTTAATTTAATATAATCTGTAATATCAATAGTAATGCTTTTCTTCCAGTAAACAAATTGTCCAAATTGAATATCTTTATAGGCATCAGCAATACTATTAAGCTTACATTCTATTAAAGATAAAATATTCAAGGGATTTGTTTGAGGTACATCTACAACTTCTCCTTTGTTATTATCAGTATATTTTAACGAATATTCTCCAGTTAATAATTTATTAATAGTTTGTTCATCAAGTCCTTCTAAACTGTCTTTAAGTAAATTATAACCTTTATAATAATCAAAATCGCAACCTACTTTTTCTTGCGCTATTTTTAGTAGTAATTCTAACATTTTTATATCTAGTTTAGATAACCTTTTTTAATAAACTCTTCGTGTAGAGGATGAGCTAATTCATAAGCTTGAGGATGAGCTGCTTTGGAATCTCTTAGTTCGAAGAAATGTTTCCAATCGGAAATATATCCTGTCATTATAAGTTCCGTCTTTAAGGCATTAGGTAATATTGCTCTTGCTTGTTGAGGAGTTTGGCCTTGATGTAATAATTCTAAATAAAGCTGTTCTGATATTTGTAAAGCAGTTATAAAATTAGCTTCAGGAGTAATTTTATAGGGTTTAAAATAAGAAGTTTCCTTTCCATTAAGATGAAAATAATATTCACTAATTAAATCTCCATAGTCATCATGACTAATAATAGTATGTTTTGGAAATTTATTAACATCCATCCAACAGGGAATAATAAAAGTAAGTTCATTACCAAATTTATTCTTAGAATAATTGCAATAACGAGTACTTTCCTGGGCAAAAGCATTACCAAACGCCCCTCTATTACGTACAAACTCATGAGATACGCCACGATCGCAAATAAAACGTACCATGATTCTTTTTTCATGAAATTCTGTAGGCTCACAGAGATATTGTAAATCGTCAAGCCAATTATTTTCTACTAAACATCTATAGTTTGTAGTAATGTACTCAGAGTAATAATCTATATCACTCTGAAAAATTTTCTTTCCTATATATTTATTTTTATAGATAGAATATTTG
>CAJMOW010000145.1 GCA_905215145.1 uncultured bacterium
TAGATTTCTTTAAAGCTTTAGCTATTTTTGCTGCCTTAGCTCCTGAGCCAATCCCAGGAAGTAAAGTAGCTGCATCTAATCCTAGATTAAGTGCTAAATTACTAACATCGCCTCAATCTAATCCATCTCTAGCAATATCTGCTCCAAAACCAGTTAATGAACCTACTGCACCAACTCCAGCTCCAGCAACATTGCCAAATCCTGGTACAAAAGTAGCACCTAAAGAAGCAGCATCTGCAACTAAAGCTGCAATTTCAGCTTTGTCAGCAGCAGTTAATTGTGTACCATCTCCAATAGTTTTTTCTTCTCCAGCAGCGCGAAGTTTTTTATCTGATTGTTGAATTGCTTGTTTACTAGCTTTTGCACTATTAACTCTATTTGCAGCAACTCCTCCAATTTGATATTTAATAACTCCTCCGTTTTTATTACTTGGAACTCTATAAGCTAAACCTAATTGTTCTAAGCCTTCAGGAGTAGTAATACTTCTTAGAGCAGAATTACCTCCTGTTCCTGAATATTGTTGTTGATACTTACCAAGCGTTTGAGTTTTAATTAAATCCTGAAATAATTGTTATAAATCAGGATATTTTTGTCCAATAATTGGATTAAACTTAGCATGACGAGTACTAATTGTAGCTATATATGGATTTCTAATAATATCACTAATATATCCCTTAACTTCTGGATCTCTTAAGATTTCAGGATGTTGCTCAATATATTGTCCTAAACGAGAATCAATATTCCAATAATAATTTCTCATACTATCTTCAGATCCAGGTAAACGACTATTTAATGTATAGTTATCATTTCCTGGGTTTTCGTCATGAAAATAGTATAATTGAGTTTGAGGATTATAATACAATGTAGCTCTTGTTTGAGGATTTGAAGCATCTCCAGTACTTGCTACTTCTTTATATCCTCCAGTATTTCCTATAGTATAGTAACTATTAAAAGCAGTTGTAGGATTATTTTCATAGTAAGAATTAACTATATTTGGATCTAATTGCTCTTGTAAAGTATTATTATAATTAATTCTTTGTTTAGTTAAAGGATCAATATATACTCTTTCTGCTAAAGTTCTTAAAGGGTGTCCATAGGGATCAAACTGAGAAGAATCTTCAGGATTGTAATTAGGAAAATAATCATAAACTAAAGGATCACCTGCTTGTCTAACATAGTTACCAGTTAGATCTGCAGCATATCGATTTGGTTGAAAATACGGGGACCACATTGGATTACCTTCTGAATCAACAGAAGTACTAAACCATGGAGATCTAGAACGATTTTCATCCCAATATTGTTTAATAATTGAAGAATTACCAGCAGTTCTCTTATTATCTGCTACAAAATCTAAATACTTTTGAATTTTAGATAAACTATCTTGGTCATCACCCCTATATACTTTTCCATTAATAACAAATAAACCAGAGTCATCTGGAATATAATCCGCATAACTTCCATATTTTCTTTTAAATTCATTATTAAGTCATGCATCTCCAGTTCCAATATATGATAATAATTCTGGATTATTTATAGTTACATTCCCATTTGAATCAACGTTAAATAGGTTATGGTACTTATCATAATCTCATCCTGCTTTACTTCAGTTTTCTTTTGTTTTCTTAAGTTCTTCTTGTGCAGGATCTACTTCTTTTTGAGCTTGAACAGGTTTACTTCCTCCTAAAAAGATACCAATATCATCTAATGCCATAGCATCTTCATCCGTCCAATTTCCTTGTTCAAGCCTAGATATAATATCTTCTATGCCTTGCTCACCATATTTATTGTAAAAGTCTATATAAGCTTGCTTATCTAAATCATTATAGCCTTTAAATTGATCATTATCCCCATAACCTGCAATATCTTTTAGACTACGAAGTCTTCTAGTTGCTTTTAGATTATTAGCTCCATTTATATAAACTCTATTTCCATTTACTAATTCAAAATCTCCAGTATCTTTATTACGCTTATATTCCATAGTAATATCACTAGACCAATCTCTAATATTAATTGGATCTAATGCTTCTACTGGCTTTTTATATTGAAAATCCTTTAAAGCATGAACTGCATTTCTTGCAGTATTTTCTTTTCCCCTTCATAGATTTCCAAAACTTCTGCCAAGTCTACTTCGACGTTTACCTAAACGTTCTGCTTGATTATTAGTAACATCAAACTGTACTCCTTCTAATCTATCGGCACTAGAATCATATGATAAATTAGCACCTGATCTTAGAGCATCAGTTATTTTACTAAATTGATATGCAGTATCTTGATCTAATGTTTTTCCATAAGAAGACATCTGATTTAGAAAATCATCATCAACCTGATATTGATTACCATCTATAGTAAAAGTGCCGTATTTTTGAGGAGTAGAACCACCTTGTTGATATTTAATTACTTGTGCCATTTTATCACACTTGCTTTATATATAAAAAGGGAGATTGATCATATCAAATCTCCCTTTTATCTAATGATCATTAAATTACTTTTTAGCAAAGAATTTATTTTTCATTTCCCCGCCATTTTCTTTCTTAGCACATTTCTTGCGGCCTACCATCTTTCCACCTTTCTTAAATACAGGTTCTCCTTCAGGAACTTGTCCAACAGGACCTTGTGGTCCTTCGCTCATAGCTTGTTGTAAAAGAGCTAAGAAACCTTCACAGACTTGAGCCATTGCTTGACAGTCTTGCGTCTGTAATGCTTGAGCTGCCATTTCTGCTAACATTTGTAGTGGATCTTGTCCACCTTGTGGACCAGCAGGTGCCGCAGGAACAGGAGCGGACCCGCCTTCTTGATACTTTTTAACTTTCATAATTTAAATTATTTTAATTTTTATAGATATCTCATAACTCTATGATTGTCATATATTCATTTAATGCCCAAAGATAACACTTTAGTTCTTAATATCCAAATAAAATTACTAAAATTTTCATTTACACTAAATTTTTATGAAAACACTTGCTACATTAGCAATATTATATTATCTTTGTTCCACAACCCAAGAGTATAAAATGAGTCTATTTCATTCTCTTTGGAGATGCTAGATTAAACATGAGGCAATATAGGGTTATAAAAGATAGTTAGTATCTTTTAAGGAGAGTAAGAAATTACTCTCCTTTTTCTTTATCTATTTAGGAGATTCGATAAACTCACTTGGACGATTATCCTGTTCATTTATATATTTAAAAATCTTTTTTCCAAGTTTAGCATAATCAGAATCAGCTTTACTTTTATTAGCTCTTTTTGCTAATTTTATTAAAGTTCTAGAATTTTTTCTTGAGAAAATACGTTCGCCACCAACTAAATCCATTTGAGGTTTTCCATCAGATCCAAGAATATACATTTTATCAATTTCTTTTTCATCTATATCCTCTTCAAAGTCTAATTCGTCTCCAATCTGAATTCCAGAATTAGCATTAACTTCTAATACATATTTAGTTCTTCCTTCTTCATCTTCAGGAGTAGAAATAATTGGTTCAGAACTATGAGCTTTACCTAATACTACATTATAAACTTCATCATCTTGATTTATAAATACTAAATCAATATCGAATTCCATTTCCTCTGTATTAAATACTACTTGACCTTGATCTTCAGGCATTATAAATAACATACCCTCGTCATCATCCATAGATTCTACATTACCTAAACCCTGAATTCTTTCTTCTTCCGTTTCTGCTATTAGAACTTTATATTCTTTATCTGCTATTTCTATTTTTACCTCTTTCATTATTTCACACTTTTAATTAGTCCACTTCTATC
>CAJMOW010000146.1 GCA_905215145.1 uncultured bacterium
CTTCTATTACTACTTTATCTTTGAGTTCTTCAAGAATAGGTACTAAAGAACGACAAGGTGCGCAATATGAAGCTCCAAATTTTAACAATTTTAACATAATAATTTCTTTATTTTATATATAGATATTTTTAGGCTATAAGAAGCATGTTTTAAAGATTGATACGTAATTCCATTAATAACAATCTGTTTCCCTCGATGAATGGGTTTTTCTAATGTATTATTTTCATCGACATATTTAAATATGTAATTATTACAGGATTTATTTTTACCATTTAAACACTCACTAATTCTTCAATTTGGAAACTCTTTTTGGAATTCTTTTCTAGAAGATCATGTTTTTATTAAATTCATATTTAAATCATATTGATTTATTGGTTTTAGAGAAATAGGAATTACTGAAGATTGTGTAATTATTTTATTATAACTAAAAATAAATCCACATGCTGTTTTAGTTCTATATTTAGGATTACAACAATTAGTAATAGTACTTTGAGATACTTTATAAAATTCTGCTGCCTCTACTGCAGAATTTCATTCTTTTAGAAATTTTCCTTCCAAAGAATATTGATAAACTTTTTTAGAAGTATTTACTATTGAGTGCAATCCTCCATCTAGAATGTTATAACACTTACCTCCGTTTTTATATTTAGCGATAAAAATTTTCTCGTAATTTTCTGCTTCTTCTTGAGTTAAATTTGAAAATATAATTTCATGTTGAAAGTTGTTTCAACCATACTTTTGTATAGCATTATAAAAATGAGGATTTCTTTTATATCCAAAACCATTATTTCATCTAACTATAGGATTAGTTATCCCAATATAAATTCCTCCAGAAGGACTTGTGTGTTTATAAACACATCACTTATTATTTTTCATATTATATTATTTTTTAGTACATTATGATGTTACAAATATATAAATTTATATTCATAATATCAAATTGCATTAAAAATAATTCATTTATATATTATGTTCTTTAATAAGGAGTACCGATCTATCTTCTTTATATTGATATGATATCATATTTTCTGGAGTATCTATTTCTAACTTTGCATTTTGTGATTGATCTGCACAAAAATCTGCTTTAAGTTTTTCTACTTCTTCTTGAGATTTAACTAATATAGTATTAGAAATATCACATCCATAAGCACAATCATCTCAATAATATATTAATTCATAAATTTTCATTGTTTTAGAATAAAGTTAATTGTTTATTTTTAAAGAAACTAACAATTTTATTAGCGGCTGATATATAAAATCTATAGTTAATATTACTTGGAATTGGTTGATCTTTTTCAATAGTATTCATAATAGTAACTCCAGAATCAGTTAATAGTTTAATATAATTTGATCGGTGATTATTAGAATCTACCTTACATTTATATAACCATGGTCCATCATTAGAAATATAATATCTATTAATTCTTTGAATTAATTTACCATCATATTCAACTGAATAATCTCTGCTTACTTTCTGATAGGTAATAAACTTATTAATGTCCTTACAATTTCTAATTGTTTCTTCAACAGGGACTTTATCTACTAAACATTTATTAACAGATTCAGGAATAATCATAGCATCCATTCCTTTTCCAAGTTTAACTTCATCTATAAACATTCCTTTCTTTTTCAGTAACTTAGGATCTTTTGTTTCAGAATAACCTTCCTTTACTGCAAGATAATCATTAATTGCATATTGATACATAGCTTCAAAACGATCTTCCTCTAAAGTTAACTTTGTTAACTTTTCCCATTCTCTACAAATGTTTTGAAACTCAACTTCCTTGTCTTTTGGGCGCAGAACAAATAAGCCATCAGTGTTAGCTTGAACAATTTTACAACCTATTGCAATTAGCTTCTCAGCTAACATCAATAATAGAAGCTGACCATTAATTCTACAAATTTTCATATAAAAACGCAACTTTTTATACAGTTCTCTTATGAACTTCTATATATTTCTATATAGTTAAGACTATATCTTAATCCTATTTTTTAGGATTCTCTCCATTTCCATCACCATTAGCTTGTGATGTACTCCCTTGCGGGATAGTCGTTGAACTTTTAAAATTACAATATATTTTATTTATTTTTTCTAAAAACTCCTTCTGAGAAAAATTATTTTTCATTTTATTACATGTCCAACAGCAAGATACACAATTTTCTTTTATATATCCAATATTTGAATCAATTCTATCAATACCATTAACTGCCTCAGAAATACCATTCCAAGTTGTAGTTTTTGTATGTTTAGGAAAATCTCCACAATAATAGCATTTTCCTAGAACTAAATCTTTAAATTCTAAATCAGATAAATCTCAACTGATATTTCTTTGTTTTGCATTATTTACATAATGAATAAACATATTATATAATCTTGTTGTTAAAATACTACCATTTCTAGCATGACAACATTTTGGACAATGAATAATACCTTTTAGAGATTCTTTTTTACGAGAAAATTGAGAATGACAATGCTTACATTCTATAATATAATACAAATGTTTTCTATTCATCTTCTCATACTTTTCTAAATCAAAGCTAACTACTTTAAATTCATCGTTTTCTCAATTAAGTTCCTTATTTTTATACATTTATTATAATTTTACTTAGCTGCTGATTACCATGAGTAATTTTACTTTTAGGCTTCCAGCAATTAAAAGAGTTTATTATTCTATATATTACTATATAGCCAGACTAAAATTAATCTGCATAACGGTAAACGGACTATAACAAAAGTTGTGTTCATTTTGCAAATTTCCACTTAATCCGTTAAGAGCAAGTTTTAATGTTTCATTTTTTATTTTATTTCCATTATGTTTAGCCTCAATACGCTCATTTTTAATTTGGGAATAAACCTCAAGGAATTCTCTACCAAGATGTTGAGGATAAAATTCATGTTCTATAATCATACTAGGATATAGAGAAGCTACGTCTATGTCACTGAGTATCTGATCATTAGAAGGTATAACTTCTTCAGGTTTATTTACTGTATGAATCCCTCCCACGCCCACGCAATATTCTAATCCATCTAGTATAAAATGTTTTTCATATCCTTTTCTTCCTGGAGATACTGTTTGCTTCTTCATTTCTTCTAATACAGACTGAAGAATAGGAGTGTCAAATTTAACAATTGAAAGAATAACTTTACTCAAATCAATCATATCACAAGGAGAACGTAAGTCTTTAATCTGTTTCCAGGTCTGACCAGTTTTCTCAAGATATTTCTGAGTAATAATTTTCATACCAATGTTTACACCATCCTTATTAAGTACCTTAACTCCATATTCATCCTCAATAGCAATTCTTAAATCAATATCTCTTTTACATCGATTTAATAATTCTTCAGTAGAATCGACATCATTAACATTATAACTAATCATGTTTGGAATTTCAGATGCAGGAAGCCAAGATTGGAAGTCTCCTTCATACTCTTGTACACAACGAAATTTCATTGTTACTTGCATTTCCTTCAACCCAACTCTCAATTTTTGAGAATATAACATTGTAAGCAAATCCAAGGTTTCAAAATAAATTTTATATTTCCATTTACTCCAAGAAGTAAAGTTACCATCTGTAGATCTAATAATTTCATTACTAAGATTATATAAAGACTTGCAAACACTAAGATAATCAAGTGTTGACAATTTCTTATGATAATCAATAATATAATTAATTATAGGATTATCATAATGTAAATTATTTTAGAAATTATAAAGAAAGATGAAATCATATTT
>CAJMOW010000147.1 GCA_905215145.1 uncultured bacterium
CAGTAAAAGTAGTATTAATAATCGTTTTATTGATTTTATTAATAGCTAGTATGAGTTTTACAGTATATGATAAATTTATAAAGAAGGAAAATAGTAATCCGACGGTAACGGATAAGGATAAAAATAATGAAGCTAAACAAAATATAGAAATAAGCTTGTCTGATCCTATAATTACTTCATTAGTTTATCCAACTGATGCTTCTGTAAGAAGTGCTGCAATTAAATCAACATGGTCATATAAAAATATAAATGTATCACAGATTAGTAGAGCAGACATGATGTTTGATGCAGCAACATATGTAAAATATACAAGTACAGAAAAAAACAATGAATACTTTAATGTATATTCAGCAAGTGAAATTGAAAAAAACTTTAAAAAAATATATGGTCCAGACACAGCATATTCAAATGCTAATATAGTTTCAGATGAAAGTTGTGTAATTACTGATTATAATGAAAAAGATAATACTTATACAGCTTCTTCAGGATGTGGTGGTGATTCTTGCAATTTCAAAGATGTAGTATCAAAAATATATAAAGCAGAGAAAGATCCTAATGAAGAATATATATATGTATATTCTTACGCACAAAAAGTAGAAGGTAAATGCGATTCTAATTTTGAAACAATCGAAACTTATTTAGTAGATAAAAATGATACAAAAACAAAAACATTATATACAGAAGATGCAGGACAATATTCAGAAAAATATAAATCAACTATTAACGAAATGATTGATAATAAAGAAGTTGAAACATATAAATGGACATTTAAAAAACAAAGCGATGGAAAATATTATTTTTATAGCGGAGAATGGCAATAGTCATTCTTTTTTTTGCTTGATATATTAAGAATGATTCCCATAATAATCATATAACTAAGTAAACTAGACCCACCATAACTTATAAATGGTAGAGTTATCCCAGTAATTGGAATTAATCCAAATGTCATACCAATATTTTGAAATTGTTGATATAAAATCATTCCTGTTATTCCAGAAATAATATAAAAATTAATTCCGCCTTTACTTTTTTTACCAAGATTTATTAATTTAATATCAAAAATTGAAATAAAAATTATAAATAAAACAGATCCAATAAAACCAAAATTATTAGAAAATACAGCAAATATAAAATCAGTTTGTGGTTCTGGAAAATATATAGGTGTATTATTTAACCCCATACCAAACAATCCACCACTACCAATAGATACAATGCCATTAGTTAATTGATAACCACTGTTATTGTTCCAATCAATTAATCTATCAATTCTTAAGAAAAAACTGGTTCCAAAAATATCAATAAATAACTCATTGTTCAAAAAAAACATTAATAATATAAAAGCTACAATACTAATTACTAGTAAAAATAAAGCAATAAACCATCCATATCTAATTCCGGATGTGAATAACATAAAGATTGTTATAAGTAAATATATTAAAACAACACCAGTGTCAGGTTCAAGAAAAGTTAAAATTAAAGGTATTAGAACAATAACTCCAACTCTAAGTAAGAAAAATAACTCATCTTTTACAGTTGCTTTTTTATACTTTGTATTAAATTTATCAATTTCTTTAGCTAACATAATAATTAGAATTATTTTCATAAATTCACTAGGTTGAAAAGTGCCAACTCCAGGAATTAAAAACCAACATTTAGAATTATTAATAGTAGGTCCAAATAAAAGAAGCCCTAACAACAAAATATTTCCAATTATATAAAATATTTCTATGTGTTTATATATAAAATCAGTTTTTATAAAAACAACAATTAATAAAATAATTCCTATTAAATACCAACCAGATTGTTTCAAAGCAAGATTATTTACATTAGTAAGCAATTTATTTGAACTAAAAATTGTTAAAATACTTAATATCATAAATAAGATAATTGAAATAACAAAAAAATAATCTATTTTATATTTTAATATCTTTTTCAAGTTGAATCACCTGTTATAATAATTTACAATTTTTAAAATAAATATTCATTAAATAAAAAAGTTGATAAAATATATAAATATGTAGTATAATTAAACTGGTGATAGAATGGAACATTTGCAGTATATAATTATAATAGCTGTTTTAATAATAATAGCGATTGCTATTACAAAATCAAAAAAGAAAGATTTTAAAATTGAAATAAATAAGTTAGTAGAATATTTAGGTGGTAAGGATAACATCGTAAGTTACGATGTTCAAAAATCTAGATTTATTGTTAATTTAAAAACTACAGATACTGTTAATAAAGAAGGTATTCAAAAGATGGGGGCTCAAGGTATCGTAGAAGTAGAAAATCAGCTAAAAATAATATTTGGTGAAGATGCAAAACAATTAAAAAAATGTATTGATGATTTAATGTGATAAAATTCTTCACATTTTTTCTTTATTCGACAAAATATGACAAATATATATGATACCATTTAATTAACAAATTTATTTGTTAGAGTGTGGGGGAATATATGTTAGAAATTATTTTAATTAATAGTATTTTTGTATTGTTTCCATTATTGTGTTATTTGATTTATGCAATATGTATGCAGAACTATTCTTTAAAAAAAAAGGAATTCTATTTAGATTTTGCGCTCATATCTTCATGTTATTTACTTATAAAATATGGGTACTCATATTCAACAATGGTTCCAAAACTAATGTTTCATATACCTTTAATATTTGCGTATTTATTAAATAGAAAATTAGGTATACTTATATTATCTTTGGTAGGTATTTATTATTACAGTTCCTATAATTTTGGATTATATATAATTTTAATAGAATATGTTATTTATTATATTTTGTATATATTAAAACAAAAATATAAAAGATTTGATTTCTTGTATATAAGATTATTTGTATTTACCAATACAGTAGTTTCATTTTTGTGGCTTTTAACAGATAAAACCGTTTTATTTACACTTTCATGGCAACTTATAGTTATATGTTTACTTTATTATTTTTTAATATGTTTAGTTGTTAATATATTTAAAAAATCAGAGCAAATAACTAATATGTACAATAGTTTAAAAGACTTACAGAATTTAAAAAACTTACGTGAGAGTATATTTAAAATAACACATGAAATAAAGAATCCAATAGCTGTTTGTAAAGGATATTTAGATATGTTTCAAATAAATAATAAAGAACATAATGAAAATTATATTCCTATAATAAAAGAAGAAATCAATAGAACATTAGTTTTGCTACAAGATTTCTTATCATTAAACAAAGTAACAATTGAAAAAGATATTTTGGATATAAATTTATTAATAGAAGATGTTATAGACAATTTTCATCTTCTTTCAAAAGAAAAAAACATAATTATTACATATAAAAATACTGATGATGAAATATTTATAAATGGGGATTATAACAGAATTGTTCAGGTACTTATAAATGTAATAAAAAATAGTATAGAAGCAATTGAGGCAAATGGTATAATAAAAATTGAATTAAATAATAATGAGGATGAAGTAGAAATATTAGTTCATGATAATGGACCTGGTATGGATAGTGAAACATTAGAAAAAATCAAACAATTATTCTTTACGACAAAACAAAATGGAACAGGTTTAGGAGTTGCACTTTCAAATGAAATAGTTGAAGCACATGGTGGGAAAATGAAATATACATCAATAGTAAATAAGGGAACGACTGTTTTAATTACTTTAAAAAAGCACTAAAGTGCTTTTATTTTGCTTCAATATAAATATTTTTGTCAAAAACATGTTGAGATCGGAAG
>CAJMOW010000148.1 GCA_905215145.1 uncultured bacterium
ACTATGACACTTTCAAAACTTCGTTTTGTAAAGATGTCGTGGGCTCCTAGCGGAGAGCTCATAAATTATCTAATCTTGCGATAGATAATTTATGTTTGGCTTCGCCAAATCAAAATAATATTTTTCATCTCCATTCAAATATTATTTTGACTACTGAAAAATTTTTCTGCATACCTGCATAAAATTTTTTCAGTATCTTCTTGCTAAGCTTTGTAATAAAATAGGGCAATACATATTTAGCTATTTTCGTAAGCATAACAAAAAGACCCATTAGGCACAACAAATAAAACTACTAATATTGCAATTTTTTTGCAAAGTAGTGAATTTTACTTGAAACATGCTAATCGGTCTTAACCACTGCTGGACATTTTATAAACTATTCTTCTAAACCAGCCAAAATATTTTTCACCGCATTGGGATAGTAAGCTTATTACAAATCTTAATTCTCTATGTCTCGGAAGTGGGAGAATAACTTATCGTACCACATTACTAACCAGTGTTTCGTGTCTATTAATTTTTCAGTATACTATAAAATACAATTACTATATATCACCTCTTTATGTAAATGTCAATAAAAATTTGAAAAATCCAACAGTTCTATTGAGAAAAATGTGTTTTTATGTTATAAATGTAATAGCAATATTAGATTAAAGAATGAAAGGTGATTACAATAAAGAGATTAAAATATATTCATAGATGAAAGTGGTGACTTTGGTTTTGTAGATGGAAGTTCAGATTTATATGCCGTTTCATTTACACTGCATGAAAGTTCGGATTCAATAAAAAGCGAATTAGAATACTTAAATGAAAAACTTTCTCGGACTTGATTATGGCGGAATGATACATTTAGCATATTTAGTAGCCAAACGAGGAGATTATTCACATTTTGATTTTGAAAGAAGAAAAAGTATATTTTGGGCAATATTCTATTTTTCAAGCAAAGTAAAAGTTAAAATAAGAACAGTTGTAATTGATAAAAAATATATAAATAAAAAAATGCAATTAAATGTTGCATTAGCAAGAGAAATTAGCAATTTTATAAATGAAAATAAAGAATATATAAATTCTTTTGATAAAGTTGTAATTTACTATGACAATGGTCAAGAAACACTAGCAACAATACTAGATACTCTTTTTGTAAGTTATCCAAATGTAGAAAGAAGAATAGATTTTGACCACAAGAAAAAAAGATTATTTCAGGTTTTAGATATGCTTACAGTGATTAGTTAGACTATAAAAGAAAAAATAATATTCCGTTTACTAAAGCAGAAAAATATTTCTTTAATGGTAAAGACTTTAGGCATATTATTAACTTATTAAAGAATAAAAGATTATAAATAGAAAGTAGTTGATTATAATGAATTTAGAAGAAGAAATTAAAAAAATACAAGAAAGAAATAAAAGAGTTGAACTAGATAAAGCATGGGAAACAAGTTGGACTAGAAAGATTTGTATATGTATATTAACATACATAGTTGTGGTTGCATATTCTTATATAATTAGATACTTTGATAATGTATTGTTAAGTTCTCTTGTTCCAGTAATAGGTTTTACCTTATCAACATTATCTTTAAAATATATTAGAATAATATGGGAAAAAAATAGAAAATAATATACAATAAGTTATTATAGAAAGTGAGAAACATATGATAATAAAAGGAAAACCAGAATTAGGTTTGCAACAACATCAGCAAGAAGCATATACAGCTATAACAAATGCATATAAAATTAGAAATAAAGCTTCAGTTGTAATACCAACAGGTTGTGGTAAATCATTTATATCTTTACAACTTATGATAGATAATAAAGATAAAAATATACTATTTATGGCACCAACAAATGCGATAAAAGACCAAATGTATAGATATATTGCAAAATATATTGCAGGAGAAGAACCAACAACAGAAAGACCTGCAAAAATGATAGCAGAAGAACAGTTTCCAAATCTAAGAATAATTTTATATCCGTCTCTTTTAAGAATGAAAAATGAGATTATGGAAAATTTAAATCCTGATATTATTATCATGGATGAGTTACATAGAACAGGTGCTGATAAATGGGGAGAAAAAATTGATGATTTAATTAATATGAATCCAAATGCAAAAATTTTAGGATTAACAGCTACTCCTGATAGAATGGATGATAAAAATATTGTTGATGATTTGTTTTGTGGAAATGTAGATTATGAGTTAACATTAGTTGATGCTATACAAAAAGGTATAGTACAAGCACCAAACTATGTTAAATGCGATTATTCTTTAAGAGATTCTTTGGAGAGCATAAAAACAGCAATAGAACAATGTTCTAATCCTCAAACAAAAAAGGAATTACAGGAAAGATATGACAAAATGAGAAGAATTGTAGAACATGCTGAAGGCATACCAGCACTATTTGCTAAGAATATGACCAAAAAAGATGGAAAATATATTGTTTTTTGTAAAGACAAACAACATATGGATGAATTAATAGAATCATCAAAAGAATGGTTTGCAAATATAGATACAAATCCAGAAATATATTCTGTTTATTCAGGAGAAGGATATAGTGAAAAGGTAAATAAAAACACAATAAAGAGTTTTGAAGCTTCAAAATCAAAACATTTAAAATTGTTATTTTCTGTTGATATGTTAAATGAAGGTCTACATGTCGAAGATATTTCAGGGGTAATAATGTTAAGACCTACAGACTCAAGAATAATCTATTTGCAACAATTAGGTAGAGCCCTATCTTCAGATACATCAAGAGAAAAAACAATAGTATTTGACTTGGTAAATAATTATTTAAAAAACAATTTAGATGCAGAGATTAACCAAAGAAAACATATAACTGGGGATTTTAAAGGAAACACTACTAATATTGGTGGTTTAGATGGAAAATCTCTAACTGAAGATATTGATATTTTTAGAATACAAGGAGAAACTAAAGAATTTTTAGAATTATTCAATGAAGTTCAAGGGATATTAGGACATAATGACCATTTAACAAATGCATTAAATATAAAAACATGGATGGAACAACGAAAAACAATAAAGCCTCCATCTTCTATTTCAAAGGATTTTGAGGAAAAAAGACTAGGAATAGCTTTAAGTAATATTAGACAAACATTGATAAAACCATATCTGCAATTAAAAACAGAACAAGAAAAGAAAATATTTGAAGAAGAACATCCAGAATTCAAAAAAATATTTGAAATAATAAATTGGATAGATGAAAATAATATTTCTCTACATTTAATAAATGCAAGGCAAATAAAATTTTGGATGGAAGAAAAAAATAGTAATAAACCTCCTAGATTAAGATGTAACGATAAAGAAGAACAGCGATTAGGAACTGCGTTACAAAGTATAAGACTTAGATTATTAAATCCATATTTACAAATAGTAGATGAAGAAGAAAAATTAAAATTTGAAAATAAACATCCAGAATTACAAGAAGTAATGCAAATAGTAAATTGGATAGACGGGCGCAATTTGTCTCCTAATTTAGTAAATGCAAGAGCTATTAAAATATGGATGCAAACACATAAAACAACAAAATCACCTAGTGCAGTCTCTAAAGATGCAGAAGAAAATAGACTAGGTACAGCATTAACTGAACTTAGAAGAAATCTGATAAAACCATATATGCAGTTGGAAACAGAAGAAGAAAAATTAGAATTTTCAGAAAAACATCCTGAAATTGATGAAGTTTTACAAATAATAAATTGGATAGATACAAATAAGGTGAATCC
>CAJMOW010000149.1 GCA_905215145.1 uncultured bacterium
TAACCTTCTTACTATATGTTTTACTGCAACAACATCATAATAATATCCGTTAGCGTCCCAAATAGGTTGCAGCCTATTTAAAAAATCTGTATCTCTTATTTGGTCATTGATACAGTTCGAACTCTCAAGTATGCAAGTATTAGAATCAATTATGCTGCCTTATGTTATCCTAACAGAAAAATTCTGTACAGCAATGGAATCATCTAAATTCACCAAATCTTTTACTGAAGCCTGAAAGTATATGTAATTTTATTCAGTTACCTGAGTTTCTACCTCTGCAGAAGTTTCTTCTTCTTTCTTCGGGAAGTGAGTAATCTCTTTTACAGTGATGTTCCTCGTAATCTTATCTTTGATATAGATTTTCTGAATATGAGTACGTGTCCGATAATCCTCACGTTTTGCAGCTTCGAGTGCCTGAATACGAAGCATGCGTCTTACCTGTCCAATCGTTGACATCTTCTTTCTTTGTTTTAGTTATAGATTCGAGATTTGAGTGTTGCAATCTCACGCTCCATGCGTGCGATTTCTTGATCGTAGGGAATAGTTTTTCCCGTAATCAAATTCCTTTTGTCTTCACCTGCTTTTTTGAAAGCTTCATACGTAACTTCCAGGCGAGCAAGAGCACCTTTGCGACGGACATTCAGTCCAGGTTTTCCACCCTTCATACTGTTAATTTATTTATTATTAATTATAGATACAACTTCCTACATTATTCTGTAAAGACTTTTTCGTATAAACAACAAGTCATTAACAAATCATACAATCTGTTAATGCAAATGTGAAGAACTTGATTTGTCTCTGTATTTATAACAAAGCCTTTAATTTGAATAATACGAAAAGGAATTCCTTTAATGAGTACAGCTTTATTAGAAGCTGTTGTAATACAAGAAATAATCATAGTTAATTAACCCATCTGATTTTTATACGAGGATTTTCCAAAGGATCATAAAAGATACTTCGAATCTGACCTTTGTAGTGATTCATTACTTCAATACAGTAGTTATCGAATACTTCAGCAGGAATCTTTTGCATACCTGCTTCTACTCGATAAATATTATCGAGTGAATCAAGTTCATGCATTACAGATATTGTAATCTGATTACGTTCGAACTCAGAAATAGGAGCTACTTTAGATACTTTTACTCCATCCTGAGGAAACTCTGTAATAGTTACTACTTGATCTTTAGGTTTAGAAACAAGTAATAAACAGGAAGTCAGAATAATTCCCATGAAGAGAATTAATCCTATAGCTTTACCTAAATTATTCATTTTCTTAAAGTTGTTATGGCGAGGCTGAGATAGTGACCATCACCGACCTACGTTCATACAAGGACGCTAGGCGACCCTTGTTAATCACACCTTCGAGTGGTAGTAGGCATAGAGTAAACTCTATTAACGTGCCGATTAACAAATAAAAACCAGAAATTATCGCAACAGAGCACTATATGCAAGTTCCCACTCCTTACGATTCTCAACGCTCGGAACCTGAAGATTACCGATACGTTTGAGATACGTTTGAATATTAGGAATCTTGTTCCAGACATGATAGAAAGCGAGAACAATGTCTCGTCGAAGGACGATCTTATTGTTCAACTTTTCTGCGATCTGAATGAGAGCAGCAGCTTTCTTACATGCTTCCATGTACTCTTCGTTAGAGATCTCTAAGAGACCGTTATTGAACTTTCTCGAAGAGTGCGAACCCTTGATCAGTTGAATAGCTGCCTTGAATTCGAACTCAGGGAAAGCTTTCGTGAAATCCTGGAGCTGCTGATAGCCATGAAGACCTTTTTCCAGATAAGCTTTCATGTAGTCAGTGATTACCCAGTTTGCATGTCCTGCATTGAACTTGATTGCGAGATTCAGAGGAGATGCATCCGAGTTGATAATAATCACTCGAATTGCAGTTTTGTTCTGCGGATACTTCTCTTTCAGCATACGAAATGCTGCGAGACGATTCTGACCATCGAGAACTTCACCGTCTGCAGAAACATAGATAGGCGGCATCCACTCTCCATCGAGAAAAGCTTTGAAGATTCGATTTACATGAGCTGTTCTCAGAGTACGATTCCCTGGAATGAACGAAAGATGTTTTACGTTTTCTACGAGATAACACTTCTCAAAGGGAGTACGACTCGAAAAAAGATCTTTAGACATAATTACAATTTTAGATATTGTTAAACTTAAAGGATTTTAAAAATCTCCAGGTCATGGCAACCACACTATCGCTCGCTGGATTAAAATCGTAGTTTTCATCTAACTAATGCCAACTGAAAAGTTATATGGAACTAGGTGTGTTATATAATCAAATGCAAACAGGGGTTTCTAAAAATGGATCTTAGTTAAGCTCAGAGAGGTAGCTCACTCTCACTAAGATCCAGCTACTAACTATGGAAAATACATATTATTCTTCAAGTTCATCAACTAACTTAAACTGAAGTGCAGTTTCGTAGTTCAACCATACGCCTTCTTCATTTTGTAAGTGCATGACTCTTTCAACTTGTTTTTCAGTTAAAGCTGACTTTCTTTTGAATATAGTTTTAAGTATTTTATTAGAAAATGCAAGATCTTCTTTAATAATACCTAAAAGTCTGAAAGTAATTGCATTACTTGTATTAATCCGAGGAGTATGAATAAGGATTTCTGCATCTTTATCCATATATCTCTTTTTTCCTGCTTGAGCAATAATAGTTGCTGCAGAAGCCACTTGACCATGACAAAAAGTAGTAACTGGAATGCTAAGAGAAAGAAGATAGAAGTAAATAGCTAAAGCTTGATATGTACTTCCTCCAAGTGAATTGATGTGAATAGTTAATTCACGAGGTTCGTGTTTGATTACTAACTTAGTAAGTTCTTCAAGTGTAGAGATGCGATTCTTTCGAGTTCGCAACCCTTTTCGGATACCTATAGTGCCTTCAAAATATACTTCCATTACTCTTTTAGTCAATTTTAGATTTCAATTTTATGTACTCGGTACGGGATTCGAACCCGTGATTTCAAGAATGAAAATCTTGCGTCCTAGGCCAACTAGACGAACCGAGCGAATCCGATTTTTATAGAGATCGGAAACTCTCTTTAAAATGAAAAAGTGCAATTACAGACATTTTAGTGGTATAGCTTCCGATCAAAGAAGCTATACCTAAACGACAGATTCCAAAGAGAGTTCTGCCTTCTCTCCAGCATGTAAAAACTTTAATAATAAAGAATTACAATTACTACTGTTACGGTTAATCAACATATAAGATTACGATCATCTGTCGTACTACAGTCAACATTACAGATCAATCTTACTAGCTAGGTAAGATAATAATTCTTATATGACCTCTAACTCGAGGGTTTTCTTCTTTTCTTGTCTATATAACTCACTCAACTTTCTAGACTAGCTAATCTGAAAGGCAGACATTACGAGCTAACTGGTTATTGTCTATAGATAAATTTCGTCCCTATTGAAAAGAAGTTTGGTAATTCTGCCATTTTCCTTTGCTCCACATTTACGTATGTGAATCCACGCTATCCAGCAAATTCTCTATGTTACCATAGAGTCTCTATCCCTGTTAAACCGCTTGGTAGTTCGACACTTAACAGTCTTCCGCATCTCTTATATAGGCAATATTAATTGGATTACATCAATGTTGCTAGCATATATTAGAAATAACCGTAATTAACTTGCGTGCAATAGGACAAGTGCCTTCCTATTCAACACACCTAAT
>CAJMOW010000150.1 GCA_905215145.1 uncultured bacterium
AGAAATCAGACGGGTCTCTGGTTTCCTTAGAAGTCTAATTCGCTCCAATATCAATACCGTCTATACCTGCTACATATAAGTCTCGCATCTCTTTATAAACTGGAACTTCAAAATCCTAGCCATTATCTTCTGCCTCCTATCTAAGCTTTTCCATTTGTTTTTTATATAAGTCAGACCATATTGGATGCTCTAGAATTTTTACTTTGCCATTGCTGTTAGGAATCCATTTAAAACCATCAATATTATCCTAAGTATGTTTATTATTTTTGTAAAAATAATCAATATAACCACATTCGGGTCTTGGGCCAATTTGTTTAAGTCTTATATTAGCTATCTATTCGGCAACTAAAATTTTATTAAACTTATTAACACCTTCTAGATTAAATGCTTCTTCTGCATTCCAACAACGTTCAGCGCATTTCTTTAGGTAGTCTTCTGGTACAGCTAACAGATTATCTCGCTCCTCCTATAAGAATTTCTTATATTCCACAGTATTACATACTCCTCTGTGGTCCATAAATTCTGGATTCAAAGATTGTATAAAGTATGGAATAAAGAATCCACTCTCTATAGTAGTCCCATCCTAAGTCCAATTATGTCTAAATGGAAGAATCTTATATGCTCTTGGATTATAGTAAATCTTTTTTAAGCCCTCTAGAGGAGCACCCATATCACCGCCAGTACCTCCAAACAACATTGTTCCACGAGGCATACCTTGAACTTCACAAAGTTCTTGACCTTGTACCACAGCGGTATCAAGTCCAGGCCAGGAACCAGCTTCATCATATATTAATAAATCTACACGGTCTCCACGAATGTTAGATGGTTTAGCTCCGTTAATTGCTACAACCTCAGATTTAAATCCTACGTCTTCAAACTAACCATTTATTTTGATTTGTTTACCTGATTTCTTTCTCAAATCCTGGTCAATAAGTCGCAATTTAAAAAATCCTCCTCCAGTACAGGTATTTAAGAATGTAAGAGCATTATCAAACTTACTAAAGGTACCCTTAAGGAAGGTATCATTAAAGCAAGTAATCATAACCCTACTTCTTCTAATAACAGAGTACATACGAGCAGAAAGAGAGGCATTTATTTCAGAGAATCCAATAGAACGAGCTTTCATTAAAGCTGCGTGCTTGTGTAGCACTCTAGCCATCTATAGATAATGAAAGAACATATAATGTGATGCAAAGAATATTGGGAAGTCATTATCAGTACCCTCACCAGAGGCTTTCTGCTAGTCAATAGTAGGTAACTAATAGAAATTTAAGAAGAAGTAATTATCTCCAGTAATGGTGTATCCATTAACTGTCATTCCATACTTACATCTTCTATATTGCTCTTTCCAAAATTCGTTGTACCGCTTACTATCTCTAAGGTAGGGACAGTATTGACCAGTTCGTTTATATACTTCCCTAGTCTCGGTAAACCAATCTGGATTAAAGTCCAATCCATGAGTTTCGTCAATAGGTCTGTATCCAGTTATTTCATAAGATAAGGTAGGGTCAAATACTTCTATTTTATCCCCTATTTTAACATCCCAATAGTCAGAATTTCTGACCCTTTCCTCTCTTATTTTCTATACTAATTCTCTAGCTTCTTTAGCATCCTCTTTCTATTCTTTTTCTCTTACCTAATCTACAATATTCTATATTTCTTCAGGTAATATCTTTTTTCTTGGCATAATTAAAAGTCTCCTGGGTCAAAACCATCCACAGCTCCAGCTCTAACAGTAGATTGTTCAGTAAGTTCTTTCTTAACCTAGTCTTCTAGTGTTATGAGTTCTTCATGAACTTTGTGAAGGGTAGCCATTTCCTTCATTACTTTTTCAGCCTGGAATACTGGCTTGCCGTTATTATCACGCTCATTTAAATCTACAATAGTTTCGAAATAATCAATAAACTAGTCTGCAGCTCTTTTAGCTGCTTCTAGTAATTTTATTGACTTGTTTGAATCTTGTAACGCTCTGTATTTCCTACAAGCTTCTCTAAATATAGGGTCATTAAATTCTGACTCTGTCAATCCAGAATCACTAATAGCTTCGTCATGTCGTTCATGTTCCGAATACTAACTGTACGGACTTTTCCAGTCTATAGCTAAATAAATGTAAGATAGTTCTCTAGTAGCTCTATCCTTTTCTGCAGATTTATCCCTCTAGATTAAAGCCTTAAATTCCTTAACTAGCAATATCTCTGGTTCATTTATTTCTAGCTATTTAGTTAAAGTGTTATAGTTAAATACATTCATAATCATTAATCATTATCATACACATTAGATAATCTTATTATTTCTTTTTCATTTTGGAACCGCACTTATTGACTTTCATTTTTGAGCCACAAGCGTCTTTCTTAGCATATTGTTTTCTGTCAGGAATCCATTTTCCTCCCTGGAAATTACCCTTATGTCCTTTATTGGCCATAGTTTCCTAATCATTGTATTTATTGATTGATATAGAATCTCTTGAGGCTTCGTCTCTAGCAGATTTCATATCTTTCTTATACTAAGCTCTTCCAGCCTTAAATTTATCAACTTCATTAGCTTTCTTAGTAACTTTAGTTCCTTTTTGTGCTTTCTGGCAAGCTTTACAGATTCTACCGCCTTGCTTAAAATATACAAGCTCTTCTCCTTCTGGACATACTCCTTTTAGCTTCTTATAATACTCAAGCTTAGCTCCAAGCCTAGCCATTACTCCTCCTTGCATTTTCTGCATAAATTCCTAATACTTAGCTTTAATACCGTCTTCACCTAATTGTTCAGCATAAGCTTGTAAATCCTATTCAGATTGTACTTGTATTCCCTACGCAGCGGCATCTTGTATTAGATATGCCATAAATGCTTTTTGTAATTCTTCCTAGTTAGCCATTACTCTTCTACTTTAATTAAATCCTTAGTATTAAACACTGCTTCCTACATAAGTCCGGAATCAGTAAACCATCTACATCTTAATCCTCGTAATCCTTGGTTATCTTTAAATAAAGCTGCTTCTCTTCTTAGAACAAGCATAACTGGAGAATGCATTACTTTACACTACCGTAAAGTAACACAATCCCCAGGCTTAAAATAAACTTTTTCATCAATTGTTTCCATACTTCAATTCGTTTCTTCTTTCAGTTAGCTTTTCGTTAACTACAGCCATAATTCTGTTCTCATTAACTACAACAAATCCAAACTTGTAGAACGGAACCATGCACTCGCTAGCTATTGTATAGAATACTATATCTCCAGGTTTTAGGAACTCACACTTGTGCCCGACCTCAATAACAGTACCCACTTTAATAAATTGTTGTTCTTCTTCTACTTCTCCTGTTTCATTAGATTTATATGTTGGAGCAAATCCACCTAAGTCTGTAATTAATCCACTCTTAGTAGTTTTAATTTTTTGAAACGGATTTTGTTCGAAAGGTTTAATTAATGCATACCCATACATAGGCATAATTTCTACACCATTCATATCCTCAGATAATGATTTGGCGTAAGATTCTAAAGCTGCATTATGTTTAGAGAATTTATCTTCTAATTCATCTACTGCTGTATTGAATCTTTCCTGTTTTTCTCTTAATAAAGTTTTATCTGCAGCTTCTCCATTTACTATAAGGTGCTGTCCTGTACCTTCCATACCAGTTATAGCTAGTGCTAGTTTCTCATTACTGTTCAATTCTG
>CAJMOW010000151.1 GCA_905215145.1 uncultured bacterium
AGCTAAGTTATAAAGCATTAATATATCTGCAACAGTATGATTTTTGTCGAAGGATTCAGTAGCTAACTCCTGTATACCTATTAGGTATCTATTATAGGTCTACTTGTTTGGAAGACTCTAGTCTATTTCAAATAGGTTAAGAGCTGTTCTCAGCATACTCTTTCCTCTATTAGAACTCTATACAAGCTCTTTAACTAAGAAGTTATCTGGGTAAGTATTTTTAAGCCATTCATAGAAATCATTTTCTACGAAGTTCTTAAGAGAATCTATACCGTTAAGAGAATTTATATACAATTCATCAGACCTTACTAAATTATAATTAGAATCATATACTTTAGTATTATCTACTTTAGATATATCTATAGGCTCATCCTTAGATAAGAAATATGAAGTAATTAATATCTTGTCTGCATAAGATATTATGTTCTTGTAATCTTTATCTGATAATGCACTATAGGACAATTCTCCTAAAGAAATTAACTAGTCTACTATCTTTGATTTATTCGCAAATAAATGTCTCTACTATAATGTATAGTTTAGCAAATCTAGATTCATCTTATAGTGTGGTATTCTATTAACTAAGTCTAGTATATTCCAACTTGATTTAATTAAATTGTAATATGTCGCAGCTAATTCCCTATAAGATACTAAGTCACCTTGTCTGGTATTGTATATAGTTCTAGAGCTTTGAGGTACTATAACCTTTTCATCATTTAAGAACTTGTACAAATCAAAATTTCCGTACAAATCTGTATTCACTGCATCCTATAAGATAGATACTATTTCTACAAGCGATAGTTCTGGATTATTTCCTTGAATATTCTTGATAACCTTTACTAAATCCTTTTCAGTTTTTGTCTTGGTTTGCATCGTAGCAAATATCTCTGGAGCTATAGATTGAAACTCTTCTAAATACTAAAGCAATTCAGCCTTCTTTCCAGAACTACTTGTAGCAGAATCCTCTTCATCAGATAGATTAACAAACTTAGTCTTGTAAGAATCAGAAGGTTTCTTTATTCCCATTCTGCGCTCTCTGGTAGAAACAGTAGCATACATTCTCTTAATAAGTTTAATTAAATCCATATCAGTCTGAGGAATACCTTGATTTAATTTCAGCCATACTGAAGCTAAAGTAGAAGTTTCATTGGCTTCATCAGTAATTCTCTAAAACTCATTCAAGTCTAGTTTAAAATCTAGCATTGAGTAATTGCTATTAGGATGTAATCTATTATAGTCTGCTATCTGGGATTTAATATCGCTAATAATCTAATTAATGTATTCAAATACATAATTAGTGTTCATATTATCAGTCTTAGGAAGTTCATACTGTGATAATGCTTCCATATATTTAGGACTATTTGCAGTTAGTGGTTCAGTTTTAGCCTTAATGAATTTTTGAACAAAATCTTTCAAGGATTTAGACTCTGAATCTTTATATATGTTTCCTAGCTTACTAATTATCCACATATATTCATTATTAGTCCTTCTTGGAGTACGACCTTCCGCCATCATCTCAGACATCATCTCAGCTTCAGCTTCCATAGCTTCTAATCTTTCCTCTGGAGATAAATTATCTTGGGGCTTTACAATTAGTTTAGAGAGGTCTATATCTCCATTTAGTATCTTAATAGCATTAGTTACCGAACTAGATTGATTTTTATATAAATCATTTCTACTATACTTGTCAATTAGCTCTACTACTGGACTTGTCATAAACGCCACAATATCTTTAAGATTGAAGCCCATCATAACAAGATGTAAGTGATATTTAGCTAAGTTGGTCCCAGCGTTAATCTTAGCAATTCCTTAGCATTATCTGTTGCCGCAGAAAGAATCTGAGAAATTAGCTAGTCGACATACTTGTCATCCATATCTATTTGTCCATTGTAAGTAGAGTAGAACTCCTCTTTAATTTTCTAAGAAAGTTCTGGAGAGGCATTCCATAAATCGGGAATGTGTTTAACCACTACATTCATCAGCTAATCAGTTGCTCTTCCCGATAGTCTACTATAAGAATGATTCATCTTCAAGAAGAATTTATCTTTTTGATTTCCGTTTCTTAATACATTATGATAATAATATGTTAAATTGAACCAGTCCTTTTCACCATTAGCCGCAATACCAATAACATTCTTACCAACCAAGTTTTGATTCTGCATTACATATTTGGTAAGAGGATTCATCATATTTAGCTATTTAGTCTTTGCACCCTTAGGTGATTTATCAGCTTCTTTTTGTAAATCTCTCATTGTGATAGGAGAATATGCCTAATCTCGATTACGTATATTATGAACTACGTTTCTAATATTAGCACTAGCTACATTCTTATATGCCTACTCTCTCTATCTATAACTTACCTTATAATCCTCATGCTTCTAGATTTGTCTAATTAGTCTTCTTTTTTCATCAGCATTAGTTCCAGCAATATAGTTATATCTACCGTTGTTATTATCTATTTTATAAATTAGATTAGCAACTTTTCTTAATCTTTCTGGTCCAGATGATGCCAATATACTATTTAGTTCGTTCTCTATAGAGTACTACTCTCCCTCAACAACAATCAATTTATTTCCTCTAGGAAGTGGTAAAGTTTTACTTGCATCTACCATCTATTCAGATGAATAATCAAACAATGGACTCCATCCTATGTACATACCATCATCACTAAATGATTGTCCCATTACGTATGCTTTATCAATATCATAGTCAGAACCTTGCAGATAGGTCTAAATATAGCTTACATAAGCTGTGTTAGAAGTATCAGCAGTCCAACCTACACAAACCATAGGCATAAATGACTGAAGTGACTGGGCTGGAATACGAGAAGAAATAAAGTGTAAGGAGGTTAAGAATGACGAATACTATTTTCTATACTATTGTAGATACTCGTAATATCTATCCCGTATTTGTTTATATTGCTCAGAGAAATTATTTCCTATCAAAGCATTTCTTAATTCTATCATGTGTTGCTAGAATCTAGGAAGCTTTCTAATTTCTTCTGGAGTCATTAATACTCGTTTCTTAGACTCTTCATCATATCTCGTATCGTTACCAAAATCTACTAGACTGTTTGCTATAGTTCTCTGTAGTCCAGGATTTAATTCCACTCCTGTATTTACCTATATATCAATAAACTTATCTTGAGAGTATATATTATTTAATATTGAAGAAATCTAATGGTATGCATCTGAATTAAGAACATCCTAATCGCTACTTTTCTTGTCTAATGCTCTTCTTATATCCTAAATTGGAGCTATTTTATATAAGGTATAGTTAATCAGCTAATGTTCTCCATTAACTAATTCTGCCTTAGTATACTTGTATCTTTTAACATAGTCTATTCTCTGAAGAATATTCTCTACGTTTCCATTCTTATCCTAAACAAGTCTATATCTAGACTTATCAATCTCTTGATTACTCTAATCTAAGACTTTTCCATCTACATACTTCCAAGAAGATTGTATATATTTACCAATCTTTATTCCATCTTGGTGAGTATATATCTCGTTATTATCGTTTATATATTCCTAAGTATAATCGAATGGGTCTTCATAAATGTTTAGAGTTTCAACAAGATTACTGAAAGACACCAAGGTATGTTGACCATTATTCTTTACAAAAGCTAAATTATA
>CAJMOW010000152.1 GCA_905215145.1 uncultured bacterium
AAAGGGGTTTCACCGCCAGTCTTAATACTTTCTATTTGTCTAATTTTTTTTAGGCATTGATTTATTTTTGTCCTACGTGCATTAGATACTAAAGTACTTAATGCATTGTATGAAGTGATTATATCTGATACTCTAATTAAAGTATCCATTTCCCAGACACCTTCCTTTCTTGAACTCTTTTGAATAATATGATTAAATGATTCTGGAGCAAGTTGAATAATTTCATTAATAGCATTTTTAAAAGAATTTCCTAATATATTTGCAGCCTCTTTTTTAAGAACCTCTACTTCGTTTATTAATAATGTATTTCTAATACCTTCAGCTAATCCAGGCAAATAGGAATCGTTTTGAAATCTTTTTTTAGAAATAGTATAAAACTTTTCTTTGTCTAAATGATGAGTTTTGCAATATTCACACCTTTTATCATATTCATCATTTATACTGAATAGATGAGAAAATATACCACAATATAGAAATTTACAAACAGTTGAGTCTTGAAGCAACTCAAAGGCTAAATCTCTTCCATCTCTATTATCAGGTAAAGGAGCATGCTTAAACTCGATGTCAAAAAGGAATAATATTTTGGCATTATTGCTTAATTCATGAATTATAGAACTTTTTTGAACAATCCATTCAGAAGGAGCAAGTAATTCTATCTTATCTTTTAAAATCGTTTTAAGTCTTAATGGAGCTACTGAATTTGATAATTCTTCAAGATTATTCTCAAAACGTAATATTTTTAGGTATAATTCTCTTTTTTCTTCATCACTCTTATCATCCCATAATTTTGTGATTTCTTTCTCAAAAACAGCTTCTGGGAGTTCCCAATTTAGAAAATCTAATTCACATGGTTTATTATTGTAATGGGCTTTTAATTTACCGACAAAAGCTTCTTTTAATTCATTAATAGAGCATCGATCATCAACATACACTATTTTTTTTATTCCTAGCTTATCTAGAAAATTCAATATAGCAGTTTTTGCTTGTGCTTCACATTTACAGTTAATTTCAACAGAACTAACTTTTTGTTCACTTGTATTCATTGATAATATTTGAAAAGTTTATAGCAAAAATATATTTTCTTCCATGTTCATTTCTGAAAGGTTCCAGAGCTATTGTGCATTTGGAAGAATCTAATAATTGTTGGATGATAAATAGTCCAAGTCCTCTACCTTCTCCTTTAGGTTTAGTTGTTACAAATGGCTCAAACAACATATTTTCAATGGCAGGGGATATCCCATAACCATTGTCGTAAAAATATATCCAAGGTGATTCTATTTTTATTGTGATTGAAGGCTTGCAATTGGGATCGTTACCTTTTAATTTAATTAACCAATATTCCGAATTTGAAATTAAATTGTCAATTATTTGAACAATTTTCCCCCGATTAATAGATATTGAGAAATCATCTTCCAGAAAAATGGTAAAATCAATGCTGTTTTTCTGTAATCTATTTTTGTAATATTCACTTTCTTCTTTAAAAAAAAGTGAGAGTTTTATTTCTGATTTCTTCTCTCTATTGTACTTTAAAGTAGGGTCAAGGTGCTTTAGTTGTATCTTGAGACCATTTACAGTAGAATTAATATATTCAAAAAATACATATAAGTCTGAATCTGTGATATTTTTCCCGTGTAATTTAGCTCCATAGAATGATGCTCTTTCTGCTAATCTATCTGCTATAGAAGAGAATTCGTGGCTAACGGACTCCGCTGTTAGTCCTAAACTCGCTAATTCGGAAAAATTCATTAATTGTTCTTCTAGTATCTGGATTTTAGGTTCAAGAATATTAATTACTTCATTTAACTTTTCTGTTCTAGATATTACTTTTTCTACTTTTTCTAAAGTATTCTGGATTTCCTTTAATTTACTTAGCAGAAAATTTATATTTTCGGCTGCTTCTTTTTCTAAGTCTGTAGAAAATATGGGATTGTTTTTTACCGTTTTAACTAATCGGTCAGATTCTTCTATTGCCTTGTCTACAGATATTACTGCATTTTTAAATTCATCTTTAACTTCTTCTGTCTTTAACTTTGTTTCTTTAAGCTGACTAAATGCCTGATTAACAGTTTTAATACCGCTATTCTCGGTTTTATATGTTTTGAGAAAATCATTGTAAGTTCTTCTTATATGCTCTTGATAACGATTTATTTCATCCCTGATAAAAAAGCATAGAACGAAAAAGTTACGTGAATATGGATTGGAAACTAAACCTTCTCTGTCTGTTTTATCCTTTAATTTATCATTAATACCTTCATCAATTGAAAAATAACCAATAACATTTGCTGGTCTAAGTGGATAATATGAACTACCTTTTGTTTGAGAATCTCCTAATCTAAGCCAATCATCTCCATCAATTCCAAAAGGTTTTACAGCAAATCCATTTCTGAATAATTTGATTCCAGCTTGGCTTTGAGCAAATTCTCTATAGTTAGATAGCTTTCCAAAAATTTCTTTGATGTTTTCGTCATATGACATCCAATTGTCGTAAGTAAATTCATCAATAATCCCATTAAAGGAACCAGGATTAGCTCTTTCACCATCAAATATTTCAAGTCCACCTATGTCTTTTTTAAAATCGAATTTTTTTTCAAACTTTATAAAGAAAGAATTATCACTCTTTTCTATATCTGGCTGTTTCTTAGATAAATAGTCGTAAAATTTCCTTCCATTATCTATCTCTAGAAAATTCTTGAAGTCTTCTTGATTGTTACCTATGAATTTTGATAATTTTGTTTTTCCTTGAATTGTAATACTGGAACCATCAAAATTGAATTTAAAACGCGATATAGCTAAATCCCTTAATTCATCATTAGATTTATCAAGATTGATATTTATTCCATTGATTTTGAGGTAGACATCAAAAGGTCTATTTTCTTTATAGGGAGAAATAATCTGTGACACTTGTCCTTTAAAATTTTCCAAATTTTTACCATCCCAAACTTCTGAATGATTAAGATTCGCTAGAATTAAAGTCGTCCCTTTTATTTTTTGAGAACTGAAATGTTCTGCTTGAATTCTAACTTCACTTAATGCATCCTCTTTTTCAAAGTCTTTCCAGTTAAAAGCAATATGTGTACCTGATTCCTTTTCTTCATTTGTAAATATTTCACATATATCAGCTAGACGTTGTGTACTTAAACGTCCAAGACCTTTGTCTCCAAGTGGTGTTCTACCACCTGGGGTTTTCTTTTTTGCTTCTTTTAATTCCCTTTTTTGTGAATAAGAAATCAGTAACCATGATTTCATAATAGTATTCTCACTCATACCAAATCCGTCATCTTCAACTACAATAAAACCTCTATGGTTCGGATAGAAAAGTTTTTCTTTAGTATATTGCCCTGTAGTATTTATTTCTATTGAAACATAGGTCGCATCAGCATCAAAAGAATTTTTTATTAACTCTAGTAAAGCTGTAATTTCATCGGAAACTAGTTGTTCTCCAAGTTGTTTTACGATATGAGGTGTTATATCAAAATGATATTTTTGATTAATCATTAACTTAAATTTTAAAAATTAGAATCTTTTCTTTACTCATTGTTTCTGAGAAATTATTTCTTCCAGGCATTCGCTTACTTAGTCGTCCCTTAAAAACATCTTTATCTACTAGTATT
>CAJMOW010000153.1 GCA_905215145.1 uncultured bacterium
TGATTGACCAAGAAGTAGAACAGTAGGACTTTGACGACTCCGAATTGTAGCTTATTAATACAATTAGAGAGAGTGGAATGACTCCTGACGAGTATATTCAATCTCTATTGCCAGAAACAGAACCAACTAAACGATATAAAGTCGACGATCTTTCTGACGACGAAGTTTATGCATTGGATTTATTACATAAAGTCGGGTCGGATATTTCTGATGAGGAAATTAATCAAGCACTTGAATTAGCTAAACAAAATGAAGGTCTATTCAAGAAAACAGTAGAAGGACTCCGCAAAGAGTACATAAGACTTCAGGAAGATGAAGAGACTCAGATAGCTAACGAGAAAGCCGCAAGAGAGGAAGCTGCTTATAATAGATTTGCTGACTCTATTAAAGGACAGATTAAAGAACTTGATTCCTTTGCTGGACAACCGCTGCAACTATCTGACGACGATATAGAAGATTTATCCTCATTTATGCTAGAAATAGATGACCAAGGATTAAGTGCATTTGGTAGAGCTATGAATGACCCTGCCCTATTTACTAAAGCTGCATTCTGGATTCTTAATGAGGATAAAATAGTAGAAGAATTAAATAAATAGATTCAGGATAACTATAGAAGAGGTTATGAGCAAGCCAAATTAGATTTACAAGGAAAACCTAAAGCTAAATTGGTGTTCAACAAACCCGCTTCACAAAAGAAAACCACAGACGATGTGTTTATAGATGATGAAGATTGGTATTAAGATTTATTAACATTTAAAAAGAATAATTATGCTTGTAGCGAGTTTTGTAACTAATCGCCCAACGATGGGTGACACTAGAACTTATGAAGATTTTAGTAAATTCTTGGGAGAAAGACCTCACCGTTTAGGCGTTGTATCTCGTCTTTATCCGGAACTTACTGCAACTTTCTTGACAGAAGCTCTAAGAAATATTTTCTACGGAGATACCAAGAAAGCTACTGGATTCCAGAATATTGATTCTACTTATTTCGAATGGGAAGTAGAAACTAATTATATTAAGAGAATCCCCTTCGCAGCAGTGCCTGTTGAAGATGGAGCTGATGGCTCAGAAATTGAAATGATTTTCCCAGAAAACTATTATCAATTACACGAAATTTTCAAAATTGAAAAAACTGGATAGCAATGTTTTGTTGTATCTCGTCCTACTAGAAAAGCAGACAATATGTGGTCTGTAATGGTAAGACTTATTGATGATGACTACTCGTCAATCCTAGATAAGGATGGATGTCAAATTGGTGATACAACTCGTTTCATTGGTAACGCTAAGCCAGAATTGCATGATACTGGTTTCGTTAAGTATCAATCTAACGTTGAAAAGATGAGAAACTATATGACAACTATTCGTGTTGACGATAGCTACTCTTCTAAATATGCATTAATGGAAGATACTTTCATTAAGGTTGGTAAAGGCGAAAATCAAGGATGCTTAACTGAAAAGATTTACAAACTTGAGCCTATGAAGAAGAACTTAATTGAAAACTTCTTATATGCTCGTGAAAATATGATTCTATTAGCTAAAGGAAACATCGGAGTAGACGGTAAAGCTACTATCTCTGATAGAGGTACTGGACGTCCAATTCCTATTGGTGACGGTATGATTCCTCAAATCGAAAGATTTGCTTCTAAGTATGCTGCTAATAGAGTAACTATTAACACATTCCACACAATCATCTCTACTATGGTAGAAAAGGCTGAGAAACCTACTGGTAATCACTTTGTATTCATGGTAAACGAAAGAATGTGGGGAATTGTACAGAGAGTTCTTGGAGATTATCTATCTACTCGTAAGACTGATGGTGCTTACTTGTGGTCTAGAGGTGGAGAAGGAAAATACATCAAGGTAGGTGCTACATTTGACGCTTACGAATGGGGTGGAAATGTTGTATCATTTAAAGTTGATAGAACATTAAGTAGAGAGTTCTTAGAACCATATGCTCTATGTATTGACCTTACAACTGGTAAGACTTCTACTCAACCTCCTGTAGCTATGTATTCTCTGAAAGGAAAAGACTACATCTTTAACGAAGTACTTGGTGTAGGTGGTCGTTCAGGTGGTGACAGTGGTGTTGTTTCAACTCCTGTTGCTGGAGGTATGATGACTATCCATGGATATGCTGGTATTGCAGTATTTAATCCATATCGTTCATTTATTCTTCGTTGTAAAGAGTAATAAGTAAGATAAATAAAAATAAAATAGATACGGTGGGGAACGAGGTGCTTCCCCACCTAATTCTTTAAAATATGAATATGAATTATGGCAAAAAAGGTTAATGAGGTACAAGATGGAGATTTAAAAAGTAACATCGTTGTATTAAGAAGTGTATTTGGTAAAGTCGGACAAAAATATTACATACAACCACAAAAGGATGCTCGTGGTAGATACGCAGATTGTGTAAAGAGAGTAAACTCCCAAGGAGATATTATTCTCACCCCAGAAGAAATTGAAAATGAATCAAAAGGACTAGCTGCATATATTCCAGAGACTGAGTTATTTGTAATAGAAGATGGTAAGACTTTCAATCTAGATGATGTCTATGATAGAGCTGTTTGGGAGGCAATTAAAAATTGTGACTTAATCGCTCCTGACAGATTTGCGAAAAACGAGAAGGGTGATTATCTAATCGACGGAACAGTAGACCCGAGGTCAAAAAGACCTAGATACGGTACTGCTGAGCTTTATGTAGATAGACCTGGATTTGAAGCTCAACGTAGAGTTACTAGACGTAAACTTATTGTAGAAGCTTCTAATTATATTATGAATGACGAACGCGGATATGAAGGAAGATTACTTGTAGCTAAAGTTTTAGGTAGAGATATGAAAAATCAGCCAAATGCTGATGTTGAAGATTACCTATTATCTATAGCTGAGAAAACTCCGGAAAAGATTATCAACTGCTA
The DNA here is from genome assembly GCA_905215145.1 of uncultured bacterium. The sequence continues at coordinate 2,919 of CAJMOW010000153.1, forward strand.
TACTGGTGGAGATATTCAACTTCGTATGTTATTTATAGAAGCTCGTGAAAAAGGAGTTATCGTTAAAAAAGACGGACTCTTCGTTTATGGAGAAGATGGTAAAGTTGCATTAGGTGCTACTGATAATGCAGTAATTGAATGGATGAAATTATCTAGAAATAGTAAAACCCTAGCCTTAATCAGAAAAGACACATATCAAGACGTGTTTGAAGATTAATTATCAATATTTTAATATAATGCGAAATGACCGCAAGACAGGTTTTTGAAGCTACACTAATAGAACTTAGTAAAATTCAAGCACCTTCACTTAAGCTTTATGAATTTAACTATTTATTTAATAAAGCTATAAACTAGTATATTAATAAGGTATACAACGTGTACGATATTAACTAGCAAACTACTGATGATTTGAGAGTCTTGAAGTCTACGACTTTCTTGACTCCTCACAAGGTAGAACTTGTAGGAAGAGCATCTGGAGCTGCGAAAGATAGTGCTATTTAGAACACAAAAGCAGTTACTGGTAACTAGGATTCTCCAGAAGGAGGATATACTGGTTAGGCTTCATCTTATTTAAGTAAAGCCCATCGCTCAATTCAATC
>CAJMOW010000154.1 GCA_905215145.1 uncultured bacterium
TTATAAAACATAAAATATAATCTTTTACACTCATTTTAATATTCGCTCTCCTTTAATACCTTAATTTATTAAAAGGTTATTTATTAAATTTAATTTTTCTGTATTTTCGCCCTCATCATTGTTAAAAATTATTTCTAAATACCAATTGTCTAAATTATTAACAACCTTTTTAGGAAACAATTCATCATATCCTACATTTTCAATGCTTATTCCTTGTGGTAGTGAATCAGATTTAACGATTAACCTATTTTCGGACATCAAAGCCACACTGGTAATCTTAATATTTTTATCTTTAGATGTTAAATCACCATAAACATAGATGTTTTTATTATTTGAAGATATAAAAAGTGCATTACTATAATAAAAGTTTTTACTTTCTCCACTAATGGCATACACTTTGGTTTTATTATTATTCAAAATAATAAATGATAAAACTAAAATAATAAATAATATTAAAACTATAAAGCTTAATACAATGATGTTACTTTTTTTCATTTTTAACATTACTCTATTACTGCTCCTTTCTTAACTATTCACTATTATATCACATTTTAAAAATTCATTTTTTAAATGAGAAAATTGTATATAGTGAGGTGATTCTTATGAATTATGAGAGAATGAAAGAGATTAGAACCTATTTTGACAATACTCAAAAGCAATTGGCAGATTATTTAAATGTCAGTAGATCTACCTACGCTGGATGGGAAAATGGAATTGACTCAATCCCATTATTAAAATTAAATGAATTTTGTAATTATTATAAAATTAGTTTGGATTATATTTGTGGACTATCAAATCAAAAGAAGATTGACTTGATAAATGATAAAATCGATAAATTTGTTTTAGGTAAAAATTTAAAAGAAATAAGATTAAAAAATAATAATACTCAAAAACAAATAGCAAAAATCATTAAAGTAGATCAATCAAATTATTCAAAATACGAATCGGGAAATGCATTAATTCAAACTTATTCAATTATAGAATTTGCAAAGTACTATAATGTATCTATAGACTGGATATGTGGAAAAACTAAATAACCTAGTGTTTAATGCACATAGGTTATTTTTTGTGTTTAAAAATTTTTTTAAAAATATTAAACTTTAATTTAAGTGATGACAATCTAACTTTAAGAGTTTTAATTTCTAAATCTTGATGCATATTTTCAATTTCTTTATTCAATAATTCTTTTTCCATGTCTTTATATGTATCTTTGTGTACAACTGTATAATTTTTATATGGATCATATTCCTTAGGACCAAAAATTAATAATAGTAAAAACATAAGAGCCATTACAAATAACAATACAAACAACATAATGAATAATACTTTATTTATGCCAGTCATTTGAGAATATGCAAATGGTTTATCTCTATTTAATACCAAAAAATAAAATTCAAGTATTCCACTTAATCCAAAACTTATAGCCAATATAATTGTAATTATATAACTTATCTTTTCTCTAAAACTATCTTCTTTCATTACTTACTCCTTTTTATTCTTAATACACTATTCTTCTATTACAGTAATATTTCTTTCAAATTTAGTATTATCATTGCTATTTTCACTTAAATACATTGCAAATTGAAGACTCTCATCATCTTTATTTTCAAGTACATAATTTCCTTCATTATCATAAATATATGTTACATCTTTTTCAAAATTATGAACATTAACTTTTTTAAAAATTATACCATTTTTTAAAAATGTCAATAAATCATAGTAACTAAAAATATCATCAGATACTAGTTCTACTTTATTTTCTCCATTTATAATTGCAGTTTTTAATTTATTTAGCATACTTACCTCTTCCTTAATTTTAGTATATTGATTTGATATTTTTTCATCAATTTCTTCTATTTCCATTTTAACTTTGTTTTTTTGTGATTTGAAAATACAATCATCAAGCTGTTCAAGTAATTGTTTTCGATATTCTTTAAAAATTTCCAATTGACTTTCTAATATTCTTATCCAACCATTAGAATCTTCAATTTGATGGAAAATACATAAATTTAATACTTTTGTAATTAAATCTTCATCTTTAACTTCATTAATATCCTTCTTTTCTTCTTCTTTTTTTTTCATAAAATTTCCTCCGTTATTGTACTGCTATAACTATTATATCACATTTTTCTCGCTATTCCCCACCAAATTCAAATATTCCCACAAAAAATGGGAAAATTATTTTTGAAGGTGGTATTATGAAATTCGAAAAAATGAAAGAAATAAGAGAAACAAAAGAATTAAAGCAATGGCAAATAGCAAATGAATTAAAAGTTGATAGAAGCACATATGCTGGATGGGAGACAGGTAAAGATACTATTCCTTTAAGAAAACTCTATGAATTGAGTAATTACTATAAAATAAGTATTGATTATATAACTGGTTTGTCTAAAAAAAATAATTATATTTATTCTGGTGATTCAATTGATTTGAATAGAGTTGCAAAAAATTTGAAGAAATTGAGAATTGATAATAATTTAAAACAAAGAGATATATTTAATATGTTAAACATTGCTTCATCAAGTTATTCAGTATATGAAACTGGGCAAACACTAATACAAACATCTTTTATATATCAAATAGCCAAAAAATACAATTCATCCATTGATGAAATTATAAAAAGCAATGACTAAATTTCATTGCTTTTTAGTTCTATGTAATACTGTTTTTTTATCATTTGATAAGTTATCATCATCTCTTAAGTTTATTAAGCCCACTCTTGCAAAATCTTTATATGCAGAAATTTGTAATTGTGAAAATTTACAGTTTTTTTCAGCAAGTAATTGTTCGAATATTGTAGTGTATTCCATCAGACTTGGAATTTTTTCAAATTTATTTAATACTGTCAATAAATCTTCGGATAAGTTTTCATTAAAGTTACCCTCTATTTGATAACCTATATCATCCCTTAAAAACAAACTATAGAAACTATAATCATCTGTAATTAATCTTCCAAATTTAAAACCATATTCTTGACTCGTTCTTGTATATCCTATATTTTCTGATGTTAACAAAAACTTTTTTGCCAATGAAATATCATAAGTTTTTTCATCAGTATTTGATATTTTTGTGATTTTTAACCAGTCTTTTTTGTCTGTTGAATCTGCATAAAATAGAAACATATTGTTTTCTTCATCAGTACAACATAACAAAATTTTTTCATTCTCATCATCACTTATGATATCAAATAATTCTACATCGGTCCTTTTGCTAAATTTTCCTAACAAACTTAATGAAGTAATAATTCTTGAATATATTTTGGGTTTAGACTTTAAATTTAATAATAATGAGTTTATTCTTTCATCTTCAGAATGTAAGTCAAACTTATTTTTTACTTTTTTCTTTTCCATTATTTATTCCCCCTGTAATTTTTTTACTTTATCCATTATTTTCTGTAATGCTTCAATGTTTATTGCTTGATTTTTATCACACAATGACTCATCTGGTTTATCGTGAACTTCAATTATTAATCCATCACAACCAGCAATAACAGACGCCAATGACATA
>CAJMOW010000155.1 GCA_905215145.1 uncultured bacterium
CTCTTCTTCGGTTAAGTTTGAATTGATGATTATTTTCTCAACCTCAAATCCGGCATTCTTAATATCCGCAATAGTCTTCAGTTTCAACTTCTCGCTATCATGACTGCCAAGGCTCTCTTTTTCATGTTCAAATACTCTGTTTTTAGTGCCTTTTCCAATATAGAAAATTTGCTTACTGCGTGGATCTATGAGTCCATAAACATAATAATCTCCAAGTGAAAGAAGGCTCTTCTCTGAAAATCTATCCATACATTTCTCCTAGTGTACATTCTTTATTCCTTTGTTCGTATCCAAATCAAAGCCGACCTGCCAAAATCCCATATCTATCATTTTCATTTGTGGGTATGTCATACCTTCAACTTCCAAATCATTATAAAATCCTGTTGATGATTTAATAATCAACTCCACAGTATCCATGCTGCTCACCGCCTATTCGTTACTCGTTTTTATCTGTTCTCCATTCGGAAAGACAAATGACTGTTCAAAAGTAACTTCCATCACATCAGCTATCTGTTTCAACTCCTCAAGAGTAACTGTATCTCGTTTCAGTTTCTTACCAAAGTTCTGTGGAGTCTGACCTATCCGTCTGGCAAGTTCTGAAACGCTTATATTCTTTTTATTACATAATTCTCTAATCATATCGGACGTTTTCATACACTGACCTCCATCCACCATAAACAACAATAAAATCTAAAATAATTAATTATGTTTATATAAAAACCCGCTACCTTTCAATCAAATTAAAAATCAAAACTATCTCGTGAATGTTGTTTCGTCCATTTGAATTAAAAACCCTACTTTTAGACAATCTCTAATTAGTTTTTTTCCTTGTCTCACATCATAACCAAGTTTATTTCCTATTATATATAATAGTTCTTCGATTGAGTATGATTCACCACCATTTGGAAATAAATCCCCAATCACTTGCATAGGCTTAGATGTTAAGTTGATTTTTTTCTTTACACCGTATGGTGAGCCATTTCTCCAAAATATACTATCTTTAGCAAGTTCTCTTTCTTTATTTCCATCAGACTTATCATAGGCATAAACAAATCGTAACGAACAATATCTTGATGCAATGATCGGGTATAAATATTCTTGTGTTTGTCCTGATTTGTATTTAAATCCACAATCTTCTTTAAACTGGTTTACGTAATTTTCGTCACCATCGGATCTAACCTTGAGATGATGTAAGCAAGCTATATCATATAATATTTCTTGTCCTATTGCTTTTTCTTTTCCTACATTTAAAAGCTCATCTACGCCAGTTTCTTTGTTTTCTCCGTGCAAAGTCCAAATACCCTCTACACTCATATAGTTCTCAAGATTAGAAACTACAATATTTCCATTTTTATCCTCCTCATAAATGATTTCACCAATTTTCAAGTTATTTTCTCCTTTATAGGCACTAATTTAGGTATGTGTTGCTGTCTTGATAAATTAATCTATTCCATATTATAAACCATTTGGTTTACAATTACAATTGCAATTTTCTCAACACTTCATACTTGTAAATTCTTTATGAACGACAAAAACACCCTGCATTACTGCAAGGTGCAAATTTGTAAGTCTTATTATCTTTTAAGTGTAATACTTGTTCCGACTTGAAGGTAATTTCAATTCTGTCCGGGAATACTACAATCTTCTCAATCATTCTTCTTACAAGCTGTTCATCATATTCTGTAATCCGGCTTGTCTGCTGCTCAAGGAAGATTCGCATTTCTTCAATTCTGTCCATCAAGACATCTCGTTCTGCCGACTTAAGGATTAAGGTAGATTTCTTTGTACGAAGGTCATCTATCTTATCAATCCTATCCTGGTCACCGACAGCCTTTACAAGTTCTTCTTGTAGCTCTGCAAGCCTTGAATCAATGTATTCTGTGATAACGTATTTATCATCTAGCAGAACCGATTCAACATTCTTCTTAAGTTTCTCAAGCATTATATCCCTACCACCAACTCTAACTGGTTCTGTTCACAATAGGCAGTTATTTCTTTAATACCTCTGTCTAAGTGCTGTTCTCTTGTACTTGTACGATGATATCCATATCTCTTCATACAAAAATCTCCTTTCTTTGTTTCATAATGTTTACATTAAAAATGGGACTTCCCATAAAGAGAAATCCCTACATTTTGGTACTGTTTTCCAGTACTTTTTATTAAGTTCCTAAATGTACACTTTTCGGCACCACCTCCTTAAAAAGGGGTATAAAAAAGAAGGTATATTTCAACCTTCTATTTTGAGTAATTTACATAGCTATACAATATGCCTCTACGAATTTTAATGTATCATCACACATATAACGATAATGTATTTTCTAAGTGTATACATCTAAACAAATCCACCTATATCGTGTATTATTTTTTTCATTATATAAATAAAAAATAACATCGCAATATGACACATTATGAGGCTTATAAAAAGATTGTCAGTCGTTATAACCTTTAAATATAATCCTATCCACGAAATAATTCCTGTAAGAATAAATGCAATAATCAAAGGGATAACATACTCTTTCAAATCTCCTAGACTTTTCTTAAACTCATTAATGGTAGAATCAAAAAAAATAAATCTTCCTAAAACTAAAACAATATAGCATAACAAAAACTCATCATATTCCATAGTTTTAAAGTATATCTTAAGAAATAAAAATAACATAATAACACTACAACTGCTTATCAGCCTAATATTTGCTTGATTTTCTATCTTAAGCATATCTTGTTTCAATATGTAATCCAAAAAATTATTTAATACTATAGCCAAGACAATAAGTGCAATCATAATAATACCTAAATAATTTTGTAAAAACAGCATATATTTTTCTATACAATAATAAACATACATCATTACTATAATACACGTATTACTTATAATTATTTCAAAAACTGTTTGAACTATTTCATATGGTCGATTCACATATGCTTTTGCCATTGTATCTAATTCTGCCATTGTAGTGTTTTCATCTATTACTCTAGACTTATAAAGTATAATTCTCGTAATAATAAATATAGTAGCAACAATGAATAATAGTACAAAAACAGATATTATCGCCCATGATGCAAAATTTTCATTTTCTATCACTTTTATAATATGATTTACCTCCAAATTCTTTATACTTTTACCTTATTATATGTTCTTATTAATTAATCCAAAATGCTTCAATGCATCCTTAATATACTCCACCTTTTCCTGCGGACACTGCTTCACTTCTGGATTTTCCTTCTTGGACTTATTATAATTCTCTCCCATATCCAGACCACACATCCGCTTCACCTGTGCAATATAAGAAGTATGCACATTCACACCATACTTGTCCTTCACATAATCCTTAATCTTCTGATAGGTAGCCTTTTCTTCTGGTGTGTAATTGCTCTCTTCATCAGGCTCCATTGTCACCTCAATTTTCGGTGTATCTTTTTTGAGGGATAATTTGACTACCGTCTCATCTGTCGGAAACTTTTCCAAGGTAACAGTATGCTCATCAGACTGCTCTTTATCCAA
>CAJMOW010000156.1 GCA_905215145.1 uncultured bacterium
ATTTCTAATAATAAGCAGAAATAAAAATCCTAAACAAATATAACAACATAACTAAAATTAACTTATATTCTAGGCGAATAAACAGATTCGAACTGTCGTCTTCTGCTTGGAAGGCAGATATACTAACCAACTGTACGATATTCGCATAAAAGAAGGAGATTTCTTAATATTAATTCAAACTAATATTTAGATTGCTATTGGAAACCTTAAATATACTTTACCTTTGAGTTACCATCCAAGCATTTATTGCTTGATGTGATGGAGCTTTATCTGCTATTAATTTATCAAAATCTATTTTTTTAATATCACTAAACCTAACATTATAGTTACATCCAGAAGCTAACATAACACCCGCTATATTCTCAGCATTTACATGAGCTATAACAGTTAAGATATTATTTGCAGCAGCATATCCTAATTCATAACCTATATTAGAATTAGAAATAAGTCCAGAATAAATAGCTAATACACAATTTGAGTTTGTAATTGTATGCAAATTGTTTATAAACGCTTTTGACGCCCAACTTGTATTAGATTCTTCTTCCTTTTGAGTACAAGATACTCTATATTGTGCAGGGAAAGTTACCTTGTAACCTTTACTTATAAGTAAGTCTGCAATAATCTGAAGTGCATATGTTCCTCCATCCTCAGAATAATCTCCAGTAAGATAAATTTTTGCCATATTGATTTAATTATATACTTGTTCTCCCTGAAGGTAACGCTCCTTCTTCCCGATCTTAAAAGGATCGTGCATCACTTTAATGCTTAGGGAGAAAATAGAAAGTAACTTTTAAGATTTGAACTTATTCATAATTTATCCAAAGAAATTATTTTAACCAAAATTTGCTGAAGTTACTTTATTAGTAGCGACTAGCAGAATCGAACTGCTATTTTAGGACTGAAAATCCTCTTTCCTAACCATTAGAAGAAGCCGCCGCGTAGAAGAGGCCAGTCATACCTCTTCTGTTGTAAAATAGCTATTTTACCTATGATATAACGTCATCACAAACGATAGATTTATATTGCTTAAGTTTCCAAAATCTATAAAAGCTACGGTAGCTTACTACCATCCTATCCTACTTAAAACCCGAATAGAAGACTGACTTATTTTCTATATTTCGTTAAAGCATTCTTAACCATTTCATCAATCGATTCACCTTCGATTGTAGCGAGAATTATATCGTTTTCAAGATAAGTAAAATCAAATTTAGGTTTATTTTTACATAACTTATTAATTTCGAATTCTTCGATTCGTTTTAGATAATTATCAATATACTTATCTGTGTAACCGTCATGTTCATAACCAATTCGAACAATGCGCTGATCTAAATTATCATTGTAGTGTTCGTTAATAAGTTCAAGTGCCTTATCAGTTTCTTTTTGAAGTTTCTTTAGTTGTTTCTTTAAAGCAATGTAGTTATCAGATGGCATCCAAGCCTTCTTTACCTGTTCAACAAACTTATTCTGTTCCTCTTTAGCAAGTTGTTTAATTCTAGTAACAAGTGCTAATCTTTGTTCTTTATTAAGTTTCATCTTTTAAAGTTATTAAAATGTGTAGCGCACGGAATAGGATTCGAACCTATATAAGACAAGTTAACAGCTTGTTGCTTGAACCATTCAGCCATCCGTACGTTTTAAGTTACTATATTGTTAATGAACATACTCTGCCAATTGAGCTACCTACATTATACTACAATGGGATTGGACTCGAACCAATAACCTTGTTCTCCCTAAATAACATTAGATTTGCTGTTAGTAACTTTATAATATATTTTAATTTGTTTTAATAGTTGATTTAAATAATAGTGCACAAATCCAACAAAGTTTAACAGACGTCCACCATGTTATCTTTGCTGGAACTAATGTTCCTAATATTACAGGAACTGTAGATGGCCATAAAATCCAAACCAATGTTCCTGTAAAAATTGCAATAATACTAATAGTTATAAGAATTAGTATACTAAAACCTAAAAAAGTAAGTAATTTTTCCATAATATTAAAATTTTTAGTTCAAATAGTTAGACTTGCACTAACATCTCTTGATAAAATCCAAGGCTTTACTACTTAAGCTATATTTGAAAGTGCTAAGTATTTATCTCATTAAAGGTTCTTAGCTCAGGAGAGGATTTTCAATCTACTAGGGCATTTGCTCCCTTATCTTTGTATTTATCTCCTACCTATGTTTCACCATATCACATTTATGCAAACGTTGTGATTCAAATAACCGCAGTTGCGGCGGAAAGAATCGAACTTTCAAAACTCGTGGTTATGAGCCAGAGGGGTTACCAAACCTCACCGCATGTGTAGATCCACTAAGATTTGAACTTAGATTACATGAGTATCAGTCATGTTTCCTAACCAGATTAGAAGATAGATCTATTTTTACTTAAAATACGGTTGATCACAAAATGGACATTTATTTTCAACAAATCCTCCTTTCATTGTAGCTCCACAAGTAGGACACCCTATTTCTCCTACAACTACATTAAGTTCTTGTGCAACATCTCCTGCAAGTATTCGTTTATCTTTACTATGATAATCTTCTTTATTATAATTCATTACAGGATGAGTATATTCTGAAAATAACTTTTTAATTTCTTCAATTCCGTCACCAATAGATATTTTGTGACAAACAATATTATTTAATAATTCTTTAATTTTCTGTTCCATAATATTTAGTATAAGTTGAGGAGAGTGTGGGACTCCAACCCACATTACGCTATTAACGTAATACTAATTTTCAAGATTAGCTCTTCATGCAGCCAGATACTCTCCAAAAAGAGATTACAAAGATAAATATAATTTTTGACTTAACAAAAATTACTTATCAAAATTGTAATTATTTATAATATCAGAATATTTTTTAATTACTAAATCTCGAACTTTTTTAGATAAATTAGATACTTTATTTCTTATTTGACAATAACATTCAGATAAATCTTGAATAGATTCTATTCCGTTTTCTACTAAGATTTTATCCTCTGTTCGTTTTCCCTGCATAGTATCAAATAAAGTATCTTCATTAAAAATAGGTAGCTCAATATCTTTTTTGGTATACTCTTCAACATACTGAAAGTAGTCAGAGGATTTATTATCTCTAGATCTATATATAAGTATGTGCTTTCCTGAAGGAAGACAATATTTAAATATTTTCATATGTATATTATTTGTTTTGTACACAACGCACGCTGAAGCCGTAGGCGCGATTGAAGTTGTACAGCGGGTTGACGCCGCCCGAGTAGAAGCCGAGGGTGACGAGGACCAATAGTAGCCGTAGGATCTCGTGCTGGCCAACTCGCCGCTATTGTAGTCGCGCATGCTCGCAGCAGGCAGGAATAACGAGCCCTTGTGATCTGAGTTGTGATTACCCCCGAACCAACGGCCATTTAACTCGTCGTCCCAAGTCGAGCCGAGATCGCATAATGCTTCCCATTCCTGACAGCTCGGCAAGCGCTTCCCGACGGACTTCGC
>CAJMOW010000157.1 GCA_905215145.1 uncultured bacterium
CTCAAACCAGCATAGGTAAATTCCTGTTCCAGATATTTGAGCAACTGTTATATCTGCTCCGTTAAATCCAGTTAATCTCTAAGGATTGCCTCCACCAGAAGTGAAGACGATCGGTAGAGTAGTTGTAGTACCTGTAGGTATAGCCTAGTTAAGTCTTACGATTAGTAATCCTCTAAATGGCGCACCGATATTACGATGATTGTTAAAATCAAACTACACTTCTGTAGTCGTAACATTTACAGACAAACTACTAATAGCTGGTATTCCTCCTCTATTGACATTAATATAAGTAGGTAATAACATAGTTACCTCCTTTCTTAACCCCAAAGAGAGTTATTACATCCACAGCCATTCCATCCTGCGTAAGTTCCTAAAGCGTATCCGTTGAATACAGCCTAAGTAGGTACAGCAGTAGCACAGCTATATGGTAATGTTACAGTTTCAGGAAGTTTACACTTAATTCCGTTAACATCACTTTGTAGAGCATTAACAGCAGCAACAATAGGAGAAGTAGCTTGACCTATCATTTGTCCAAATGCAGCAGTCTACTGGGCATTATTAATAACAACAGCCTATTGACTATTCTTTTCACGTAAAGCATCAATCTTATCTAATAGAGCCTGATTCTACATAGCATCAAGCTTAGCTATAATTTGATTAGTATTTGCAGTACCTGTGTCTCTAATAGTATTTTGAAGAGCGCAAGTCTGAGTTTGAGTTGCATAAGCAGAATCGCAGAATCCTCTTTCTACTGCACGTCCTACTGAATCTACACTATTAGTAATCTGATAAGTCTGTCTTTCATCCCATATTATTCAGAGAAATGAGTTTTAACTGCACTAACTATTTCTTCCATGTATTCTACAAAGTCTGCCTTTGTAGATTCGTAGGTACTATAATTAATATTAATTCTGTCCGAATTAGGTTCTAAATTGTAGTTTCCACTTCCTATTTCTTCTACTAATTCTCCTGGTTTCATTACAGAAAAACTTATCCCAATGGAACCGATAGTATCCTTAGTAGCTGTTCCTGTCATTTCCCAGCCTTTTTCCACTTTTGTATCAGAGATTTGATACGTTTCATTTGTTTTTACAATTTCCATAAATTATTATTTTACAAATAAGTCAAATACAATTTCCATTAAGTCTGCAGCTTTAACAGAATTTCCGTTAATTTCTACATCATTTCCGGAATTAACATCTAGAATATCTGAATACTCTTCCATAGTGATTACATCATCTGGCGTATCTTTAACTTCCTCGAAGCCCTTCTGAATAAGATATTCTTGGTATTCAGAATTAGTTTTATCATTGAGTTCGTTGAATCTTGCTTCTTCTTCCGGAGTCCTTTCGGACTTATTAGCCAATTCTCTAAGTTCATCAGATATAATCTGATTTGTAAATTCTTGAGTATCATCATCGAATTGCTTCTTAATCTTATTATAAGCCATTCTGATACGCATAATCTTTACTTTTAACTCTTTTGGGAGTTCTTTGTCACCATCTTTAAGAATAATCTTGGTGATTACATTTTGTTTTGTCAATACATCATTTAACGTCATAAATCATTAATTTTGGTTCAATCAATTATAGTAATACTCTTTTAATATAAAAACTTAATTTAAGTTAAAAACAAAGGAAGAATAACCCAAAACTTCCATTGTTAGTAGATGAATCATCAGCGGTATTAACATACCAATAATATGTAGACCCAGAATTATAACCACGAATTAAAGTACAATATAACAAAGAATTTGAAGAGTTGCTCGAATTTGATGCATTTAAATTTCCAACTGCCCAAACCAATGTAGTATACCATGTCTATCCAGAAGGATAAACAGTTCCTATAGTGTATCTACCAGTATCTCTTCTTGAAGTAGAGGTTACAAAGTTATAATTCCCTCCATTTTTGGAATATGTAACCGACGTCCCACTGTAGTTATTTATCGTATACGACGCCCAATATTTTACCATCACCCCGGTACAAGCGGTTGGAACTCCGCTAGAAAGATATATAGGAGTTCCTGACGAACCAACAGTACTAGTATAGTCGTCAATAGAGTTAGTACCGCTATAATAAGCTAGTTTGCCAGATGCTCCAGAGTTAACTGTAGCATTTAAGTAATATGTCATAGCAGTAACAGTTCCATTAGTTACATATACTCCTCTATTGGAGGCACCAGCATTACCCTTGGCGAAGTCCGCTAATGATTTGTAGGAGCCTCCAGCTAACAATACATAGCTATTACTATTTACTGAATTATGATAAAAACCAGCACCTGCTCTAATATATCCAGAAGACCATGAGTTTCCAGTAACATGTGATTTATAAGTACCATTATTCGGAGAAGTAGCTCCTACAGTAATTCCCCTATTAGTAACTAAATATCCATCTGTTCTTATCTATCCAGTATTTTGATAAACCGACTTGCTTCCATAGGTTCTTATCCATGTACTATCAGTCATATACCAGCCTCCACCATAACTTTCGGAATACCATCCTGTACTTCCAGTACTTCTGAACCAGTTTGAAGTATAACAAGTATTGAAAGTAGGTGAAGTTCCTGAATTAGAGGAAGCTGATACCCTAACATTTGCCCAATAATAATTAGCTGGATCCTTTATATCAGAAGTATAGGCTATAGTATACCATGAAGAGAACGATCCCGCAGAAGCATACCTAAAATACATTCTCGTATTATTCGGAAAAGCTAACTATGATACATACTAATTAGATGTTCCATGTTTGCTTTTAAATAGAGTAATTATCCCATTGGCGTTATCCTATAATACTGGCTTGTTTGAGGCTGAACCTAAGTAAGTGTCATATACTAATCTATATCCATCTGATGTCCAACTACTTGGAGAGTTAAGATTACTTATAGAACCATAATATATATAGTTTGCCTTATTAGAATTAGTGGCATAAGGTACTGTAATATTATTAGTAGTACCTGCCTTTGTCCATGTAAGATAGTTTCCATTAGTTCCCAATGAAGTAACGTACCTTCTGTCAGCAGTAGTCTAGGTTAAAATTAACTTCCAGCTTCCCCAAGCAGAAGAGCTTGTGGATGTTCTCATGTATAAATTTCCACCATCTGTAAATCCTAGCTAATGCGTCTAACCTCTTGAGAAATCTGTAGTTCCTCCATAAGGCTTAAAGTGTAAGATTCCATGATAAGTTCCTCCATTACTTAGTCCATCTGTGCTATTATATTTAAATTCAAATCTAGCTCCGCTAGAGAACTATGCTGGAGTATTATTAGTACTTCTAGTATCATGAGATTGTAAGTACCCAGAATAAGATGAGTATGGGACAGTTAAATTATTAGTTGTTCCGTTTTTAACCCAAGTCACATATGTACCATTTGTCCCTAGAGATGTAACATATCTAGTATCTCCATACCTATGATAATTATAACTATCT
>CAJMOW010000158.1 GCA_905215145.1 uncultured bacterium
ACACTCCATGGTCTGCCTCTATCTCATTTGTAAAGAAAGGAGGAATCATTTCGGCCAAGAATGGTTCTAAAATAGCTGTTGCAGGAATAGAAGCTAAAACTGCAGATGCTGAGAGATTTTAGAAACAAATCAAGGATTGTATTGACAGAAACGAAAAAACTCTAGATAGATTATCTAAAAGTTTATATGGACTTATAAAAGCTTCAATGATAAAATGATACTGAAACTATAGCAAGGGGGGAATGCCCTTCCCCCTCTTGTTTCTTATCAACCAGTAACGGTTACTGGTGGGGCAACCGCTGGAGCTTCTGTAGCTCCTAGCGATAATAATCAAGAGAGTGCCGACTTAACTGACAAGGATTTGCTAAAGATGTTAGAAAAATTAGATGGACTTCCAAGCGATATGGCTGTACTTACTTAGACTCTATAGAACTTCTATATAGACCAACAATATAGTCCATTCCCAAGTACTTCCAATATTGCGTCAAGATACCTCTAGGCACTGAATTAGATGAAAATAGCTAATTTCAATAGAAAAGAATATGATGACGCCTTCTCTACAGTGAACAAAAATGGAGGCATTAATGAATATGCTGTAACAGATAGAGGACAGCTATTCTGTATGAATAATGAAGGAGATTTTCAATTATTATCTTTAGAATAGTTAAAGGAAAATCCTGACTATTAGCCATTAACTAACTCAGAACTGCTCTATTATAGAGCGCAATCTCCTTAGTTAGCTAATAATAACGAATTGCTTAAAGTAGTAAAAAATGGTATAGGTATAGAATCAGTAACCAAAATGATTCAGGATAGTATAGGAAACCTTGGAACTACTTCAGAATCTAATGAAGGATTTGTTAGAACATAGGCGTCTCAACTAATTAACGGTCTACAAGAGTTTATGAATGCTCAGCAATAGTCTGGAAATTATACTGCTACTGTAGACAATTTGTATAAAGGAAAACTCTTAACTAAGAGTTAGGCTATGCAAGCATAGGCAGCTCTTAATTATATATATACAACTTTACCAGCAAATGCCAAAACATTATTGAAAACTAAGACAAGAAATGGAACTGATGCAGAAGCTGTAGAACTGGTGCAAACACTAATTAATTCGAAACTAAGTTCAACTGCTGACTTTTCACTAGACCTTGATGAACCGACTTCTGGCTCTAAGGGAAAAGGAGGAACTGGGGACAATTTAGACGCAGACCTAGTTACTATGATATAGGCTAGTCATGGAGGACATGATACTATTTACTAGCTAGATAATAAGTCTGGAATCGGAATGACTGTACAAGGGACTGCATACGAACAAGTCAAAGATACTAAAGGAAACCATATAGGCAGAACTTCTATGGAAAATCTTCTTAATGATTCAGGTTTACGCTCTATCATTAATGCAGATAGTGGAGTGTATTTTGGAGACCAGAAAGTAGATTTAGACTCTCTATTAAATATAACTTACGATGGCAAGGGATTGCTTAGAGTTAATCTTCCTGTGCGCTCTGATGGTTCTCCTAATTTTTCTTTATTAGAGGAGTATTCAAAAGCATAGGCAGAATTTCTACTTAGTTCCCAGACTAATGAAGACAGATTAAAGATTTTTGGTGATACTGAAAAGTATCCTAACTTAAACTCTTTAATTACACCTACTGGTGAATTAGACTAGTCTAAATTTGCTCCATTTATAGTAGCTTCTGGTATGACTACAGACGGAATGGTAGAGATTGATAAGAAAAATAAATTCCTTACTGAAGTTAAATAGTCTCCAGAATTGGTTTAGCAATTGAAGACTAGCTTAGCAGTTGGCACTGGAGATAAAACACAATATCCAGATATTGATGAATATGATTGGACAGAATGGTTAATGCCAGAATTTATAAATGGTTATGACCACATCTTTAAGGGAAATATATACATCCCATTAAATATGAATAAGATGGCAGCAGCTTTGGGAGGAAATCAAAATATTGATACAACTACTGGACAGATATTAGAGAAAGAATACCAAAGAAGAGACGTGACTTTCTAGAAAGCCGACCCTTCATTACTATTAAATAATTAAGTATGTTTGAAAACGATTGGATATTATCAAGCTTAAGTAATCCTACCTTAGATATAGATGATTTAGTTTCAATTGGAGGTTTAAATACTAAAAATACTCAATTTCTAAGCAAGGATTAGTATTTAAAATCAAACTTTATTAAGGATAATTCAGCATTTAAGGATGCTAATGGACAATTCTCTAAAGAAAAGTTTGACAGATTTTATGAAATGCAAGCATCCAGATGGAGAGATTTTTAGAATAATGAATTTCCAACTGGAATAGAATTAGATGCCTTTGATACTGCTAGCAATAGAGCTAATGCTAAGGTCAAAGAAAATAACTTTACATTAGGACCAAACTATAACCCTGATAGAGTTTAGATTGGTGTAGAAGGTTGGAGAACTACAAGTAAAAGAACTAAGTCTGAATAGGAAATAGCTCAATCTTAGAGAATATTCAATCCAGAGACAGGAAAGTTTGAAGATTCTACTCCAGAGGATTACGCTTTATTTAGTAGTCCAGCAAAGTGGATAAAGAACCTATTCTCAGAACCTTTGGTACTTGCTCAATACGAAAAGGATGAAGTAGATGAGCAAGGAAATAAACATAAAAAGGGTGAATATAAATTAAATCCGGAAGGAACCTATTATTACGAGAAACTAAATGGTCGTTCTCCAATAGGCAAAACTGTTTTGTCCGCAGCTGATATTCTAACTAAAGAAGATTCAGCTCTTAACAAAATAGACTTCATGGATTCTGACGATTTGGAAAAAAGTGCGACTGGAGTAATTGCTAAAAATATCGCATTAATAGCGCCTATGTTTACTCCAGCAGCCCCTTACTATTATAAAGCTATAGTTGCTAAAGAACTTACTAAGACTCTTCCTATGCTTCATAGCGTTGCAACTAACCTATTTGGGTCTGGAGACCACGAAACTCCAGGATGGATGAACAAACTGGCTGCAAAAGGAGAGACATTATCTACTTCTACCTCTACGTGGAGTAAAGAGCACACATTTTCTTTTGAGAATTTAGCAAATTTAATTTCTGATGTTGCACTACAATGGGGATAGCAGAAATAGATAGCTAAAGCTGTAAATTGGTTCGGAGATAAGAAAGCTCTGAAGAAAGCTGAAGATTAGGCATTCCAATTTTACAAGTCTAAAGTAGGAGGAAGTTTAAAAGGTTTAGAGGCTCCTACTGATGAACTATGGAAATAGTCTACTCTAGGATAGCTATGCATGAAAAAGTATTACGACCCAGTATTGGAAACAATGAAAAAGAAATAGAGGCTTGGAGCTGATTTAGCGCTAGCATATATGGCTTTAATCTCTAATACTGATGTTTATGCAGATATGCTTGAAAG
>CAJMOW010000159.1 GCA_905215145.1 uncultured bacterium
TGCTACTGAAAATGGTACTATTGGTTATCCAATCCACTATTGTCCGATATGTGGAGAAAAACTTAAGTAAAAGCTAATAATAGCTTATTTTAATAGAATTGATTTAATTAAATATAAAATTAGATCAATTCTATTATTTTATAAAATATTCAAAATTTTAGCTTAAAATAGCTGTATTAAATATAATATTATATGAGTACGTATAAAGATATTATAATAGATTGTCTTAATAACGATAAAGTTATTCCACCAAGAATTAGATTAAATATATATAATAAAATATTAAAAAGAATTATTATCGGTGATGAAAATAATGAAATAAAATATATTTGTATTGAACTAAGAAAAATTTTAAATGATTATAATATAAATGTATATAATACAAATTTTTATTATAAAGATATAAATGATGAATATATAATTAAAAATTATAAAATATGTTTTCCTGAATTTGATAGAAATTTAATACTTAAAAATACTAATTTATTTTATTTAATTAAGTATAGCGATATTTCTTGGTTTTATACTATGCAAGATAGAATTACTTTTGTTAAACTTATGATAGATATTGTTAATAAAGAAATTATTAATAATTAATGTAGTAAAAAGAAGGTAAAAGAATAATATGGTGGATCTTCCTTTACGGGGGATATGCTAAAAAGAATTAATTATAATTATTTATATTATGAATACTTACGTTAAACAATATGTTAGAAATTGTATATTAAATAGAAAGGTTATTCCTTCTATTATAAGAAAAGAAATATATATTAAATTATTAGAATTAATTGAATCTAAAGAAGAAACTTTTATATGTATTGCTTTAGAAAGTTATATATGTCGTAGCTATAGTATAGGCAATTATACTTTGAGCAGAACATTTGATTATATTAATGATGACCATAAATACGCTGACATACTTCCAGAATTTAATAGAAATAATATTAAAAAATATGCCAATCTATTTAGCAATACTTATGATACTTTAAATTATGCTTGGTTTGCTATTAATAAACAAGGTATAGAAGATAGAATAACTTTCATAAAACTTATGATTGATCTTGTAAATAAAAAAATAGAACAAGAAAACAATTAATTAACTAATTTTATTAACCAAATTAAACATTGTAAAATTATGGCTAATCGTCATTATGATGAAAATGGAGTTGTAAGGATGTTATCTAAAAATCCTTTTGTTACAGTTGATACTGTAAATAAATCTATTACTTATTCTGAAGGTACAGGTATTCATACTTTTGGAAAGATAGATTATCTTGTAAATTATCATCAGTATCACGCCCGTAAAGGAAATGCAACAAGAGTTGCTCCTACTAATTCTGAATATACTATTAATAAAAAACTTGCTAAACGAGATAATAAAAATAGTTTTGTAAATTCTATTAAAAGTATATTTAAGAAACAATAATTAAACTATTATGCCTTATTTTGATTTTAGTGTTACTAAAAAACAAACTAACACTAATCATAAAAAAGCAAAACAATACACAATTATTAAAAGAGATATATATGGAGTTGTTCATATAGCAATTACAGGAATGTTATTTGTAAATATTAATAATACTGTTGTTCCTATTCTTAAAGATTGTTATAATACTGCTAAAAAAGATAAAATATTTTCTCTTAAATTAAATAAAGACTCTAAAAGATTATGTATTGTTAGAAATAAAAATGAAAGGCTAAATTATACAAATGAGAATTATTTACCATTTGCTCCAGGTTGTATAGTATATGGTAATTTACTTCTTAATCCTTATGGAACTACTTTGTTCAATATCAAAAAAGTTATTATAGAATATGATAATGAAGAAAGTAAAATTGCGTTTAATTATTGGAAAACTAATTATGAAGAAATAGAAAGAAATAGAAATAAAAATAAATAAATGGATTTTTATAGAAATGAAAATGAAAATAAACAATCCGTAACATTTACAGATGATCAAAGTGCTGCAATAGATGAATTAATTTCATTTATTGCAGCTACTTGGTCTGATAAAGATTTTATTAGAGGATTGTGTGGACCTGGTGGAACTGGAAAAACTTTTGTTACTAAATATATTATTGAAAATTGTAAGTATAGTCATAGTGTAATTAAATGTACTGCACCTACTCATAAAGCTTGTCGTGTATTAAATAATGCTATTGGAAATATTAGAAATGTTGAAACTATACAAAGTACATTTGGTCTTAGACTTGATTTAAAATTAGAAGATTTTGATCCAGAACGACCACAATTTAATCCTATTGCTGGTCCTAAATTAGATAATATTAAATTACTTATTGTTGATGAAGCAAGTATGCTTCCAGCTAAATTAGTAAAATATATTATTAATACATGTAAAAAATTAAATATTAAAATTATATTTCAAGGAGATAGTTTTCAACTTCCTCCTGTTGGAGAAAAACAAAGTTATGCTTTTACACAATGTTATAAAATAAATAATCTTAATGAAATTGTAAGACAAGGAAATGATAATCCTATAAGAGATATATTAAATATTCTTAGAGAAGATATTAAAAATAAAACTTATAGATTTTTAGAATTTATTTCTAAAAATAGAAATAAATATTTTTATAATGATATAAATGAAGGCTTTTTTGTTTGTGGTGTAAATAAATTTAAAGAATTAGTAGATAAATCTTTTCTTGATGAAGAATATACTAAAAATATTGATATGTATAGAATTGTAGCTTATACAAATAAATGTGTAAGTAGTTGGAATAATTATATTCGTCATACTATAATTAAAGATAATGACAAAGCTATAATTACTAAAAATGATTTAATAATGTCATATGAAACTATTGTTGATGAATATTTAAGTATAATTATTAATAATAGTGAAGAATATATTATTAAAGATATTACTAATTATGTAGATGATAAATATGGCTTTAAAGGATTTCTTGTTAAATTCCAAATGATACATGGAGGAAATATAACTAAACCATTATTTATAATAGATCATAGAGATAAATTTACTATTCAAAAATATGATAAAGTAATAACTGAACTTATTAATGCTGCTAAATCTGCGTCTGCTTCTACAAGAGGAACAAGATGGAAAGAATATTATAATTTTAAGAAAAAATATTTATTAGCAACTAATGTAATAAATAAATCTGGTAAAATTATTTATTATAGAGATATAGATTATGGATTTGCTATTAGTAGCCATAAGAGTCAAGGTTCTACTTATGATACTGTTTTTGTTGATGTAAATAATATGGTATTTGATTCTAATGGTACTCCTTATGCAAATCAAGACGAATTATTAAGAAGATTATATGTTGCTTGTTCAA
>CAJMOW010000160.1 GCA_905215145.1 uncultured bacterium
CAGGAGGCTCTTAATTATATTAATATTTAATTATAAATGTACGAGGAATTTGAAGTCCTTACTTCGGAGTAGATCTTTAGAGATATTCTAATAGCTATAATGAATATCACTAGATGCGTTAGTATGAAATTAAACAGTAGCGCGCATAAACTGTTTATATAAGTATGAGGCAAAAGATAATTAAAAAGGAATTGAATATTATCAACTACTACATTTATAATTAAATGTTATTGGGGCTATAATATAATGGCTATTATATTAGATTTGCATTCTAAAAATTTGAGTTCGATTCTCAATAGCTCCACATAAAGTTGCATACAGCAAATATTATGATTTTTGTATTTGGGTTTGTTTAATTTAATTATTTGCAACTTACTTCTTAGAGAACCTAAACTAATTTGATAAATGTATTAGAATTATATTTATGAAGGAAATAATTGCTATACCAGATATTCACGGAAGAACTTTTTGGAAATCAGTTAAAAATGATAAATCAGACTCTATAATCATATTTTTAGGTGATTATTTAGATCCTTATCCACATGAAAATATTACATTTGAAGATGCTTTAGCGAATTTTGAAGAAATAATTGATTTTGCTAAAGATAGAAAAAATGTAGTTCTTTTAGTCGGGAACCATGATTACCATTATTATTTTCGCACTGGAAATCTTGGATGGTCTAGATATAATCCTAAGTTTGCATCTGATGCATATACTCTATTTCAGGATAATAAAAATTTATTCACAATAGCATATCAAGTAGAAAATACTTTGTTTACTCACGCTGGAGTAGATTCTGATTGGTATAAAAACTGTGTTGAAAATAGAGAAGGAAATGTTGCTACTCAGTTAAATAACTTGTTTCAAACAAATCCTGAGTTATTTAAGATTGTTAGTTGTAGTAGAGGAGGATGGTACCCATTTGGAAGCCCAATTTGGTCAGATTACGATGATATATATTTTTCCGATTTATTACAAAACGGAAAAATTAGGCAGATATTTGGACATACAATGGGCAGTATAATGCGTAACTACAAAAATATGTATTGTTTAGATTGTCAAAAGGTTTTTAGGGTTACAGATCAAGAAGTTAAAGAATATTAATAATTTTTGGTGTAGGGACTATCCTTCTCGACTGTCTATCGAGAGACTCCAGTTTGAATCTGGAATACACCGCATTTAAAATTATATGAAATACATTTTTATTTTGTTAACTTTATTATTTACAAGTTGCAATACATTAAAAATACAGGTATAAGTAGGACCTGTTGGCAAACCTTGTAAAACATACATTAATACTTCTAATAAGGTTACTCCAGCAATAATCTTTTAAATTATATAGCTAATGTAACCTATTTTTAACTAATCAAAGTATATTATGTTACAATTATTTGGACAAATTAATAAAAATGTTATTGATCCTACATATATTTCTAGTATCCGTATTTGTGCTAGGAAAAGTCTGTTTACTGATCAACTAACGTTTTATAGTGCAGTTGAATTTTCTAAAGATGGGGAAAAATTTAAAAAGGAATTCGACAATTGTAAAAATCTTTCAGATGCTTATGAACAAGTAAGAAAGTATGTTGAAAAGGTATGCAAGTAGAACATTTAAGTAATACTAGAAAGTGGCTTCTTGATTATCCCGTATTTCATATAGATTTAAAAGACACTCTAACTTTTGTTAAAGATGTAAGTAACAATATTGTTAATAATAATCCTTATACTGATATTATTTTAGTAGGGACAGGATTATCAGGAGCAATGTTATGTAGTAGTATTGCGACTTATATTTATACTTATCTTGATTTTAGATGGAATATAGGAGTTCAAATATTACGCAAACCTGAAGATAATAACAATCATTCAGTAGAAGCTATAGATTGTTATCATTTTCTAGAAAAAATATCTTCAAGGTATCGTCCTATTATTATAGTTATCGATGATTTTATTTCATCTGGAGCTACAATAAATAGAATAATATCTGAACTAACAACAAAATACAATATTAAAAAGATAGATTATTTATATATTTCAAATAGTTCTGTAGATGTTTGTAAAAACGCACTAGGAGAAAATACAAAATATATAAATCATCTTTGTTTATATCGTTAGTAGTTATTTTTAAAATAATAAAAGCGAGTGTTGTTTAATACGACACTCGCTTGTTTTTTTTAATTTAAATTTTTATAAGATGTTTAACTGCAAACTTGATTCTTTATTTGAAAAGACTTCAACATCTAATGGATTTGTTAACGCTGCTTTACAAAAATCAGCAGAAACACTAACTCAAAATGGAGCTAAGACATATAGTACTACAGGAGATCCTTTTGTAGATCAATTTGGGTCTATTAGTAAATATAGAGAATTACGTGATTTCAGTTTAATTTGTTCAGATTGTGAGAAGCTATGGGCAGTTGATAAACTTCAAACTGTAAAGTTTATCTTCTTCTTACGTATGATTACACGTAAAATTGATTATATACACGATGGAGAAGTAAACAAAACAGAACTCTCTCAAAAAGGAGCTGAAATGCGTTATGAGGGAATTATGCGTTTAATTTGGCTTCATATTAAGTCTCCTGAAATATTCTGGAAAAACGCTTATCTTATTCCATTTATAGGCTCTTGGAAAGATATATTTCTCATGCTACGATATGACCTTATATACAATGGCTGGGACAAACGTGTACTTGATTGGAACAGGTTCGAAGAATTAATTCATTTTGGTTTATCTAAAGATTCTACTAGAGAATTAGTTAAGAAGTATTTACCTCAAGTAAAAGCTAGATCTAAATGTAAAACTATTGAAGCGCAAGCTAATTGTATAATTGCAAAGTGGTTAGCTACAGGTTTATTTGGAAGTACAAAAAATCTTAACTATGAAGATAAATATGATATCTATCGTCGATATGCTAGATTAAAGTCTTCTGGAACAGCTCACGAATGGCAGCAACTTATTTCTAAAGGTAAGTATGATCTAATTAGATTTGAAACTATACATGGCAAAGCGTTAACAATACTTGCTAGATCTAAGTTTTTTGATAATCATAATCTTCGGGAAAAGTTTACAGAATGGATTACAGCTGATTCAACAGATAATGTAAAATCTACTGAATTTGTTCACGAACTATTTGCTCCTTATCCAAATACTACTTTTTTTAGACGTAATTTATCAGAAGTTCCTAAGGACCAACAAGCTTTAGTCAATAAGAAATTTTACACACTTGTTAATAAAGCAAAAGATCAAGAAATTAAAACAAAATTTATTGTTGTTCGTGATACTTCTAGCTCAATGATTGCACATGCTATAGGAACT
>CAJMOW010000161.1 GCA_905215145.1 uncultured bacterium
CAATTTTCAAGTTTACTATCAGTTTTAATTTTTTCATTTATTAATTTATTATTATTTTGTTTTGTTAATTTATAATTAAGATTTTGAGAAATAGAATAAACATTTTCATATCTACTTTGATTATTAACTAAATAATCTCTAGTATTTAATCTAGCTAAGTATAAATCAGCATTTCCATTTTTAGAAAAAAATTCATACATATCAGATAAATATTTATAATTTCTAGGGTATTTATCTTTTACTTGATTATATAATGTTTTAATATCATTAGAATCACCTTTTATAATATAAATACCATTTCTTTTCGCACTTCTAATCTTAGTTTTATAACTTTTATCTATGTTGCTATATAATTTTTCAGTACCTAAAGATAAATTTATAATAGCTTCATATCTAGGTCTTTGAGCTTCAAAATAATTATTATAACCATAATGATGATAATCTAATTTCTTTATATAATTATAAATATAATCATAATTTTTATTTCTAAAGAAACTATTTTTTTTATCATCATAAATTTCTTTAATAATCATTGGACTTAATTTCACAGCGGCAATACCCATATTACCTAAAAAAACTTTGATTTTTTCATTAAATGTATCATATAAAATTCTGTCATTGTAATTTATTAAAAAACCTCTTGGAGCATAAGCATAACTATAACCATGATGTTTTTCAATAATTAGTAAAGTTGCTGCAACTATAGTATTTGAATCTATTAATCCTATAAATTTACAATCATATCCTTGATGATTCATAACAAAAGCATATTCCTTTGTTTGAAATAAAGATTTGACTGGAAAACTACTTGTAAATAAATCAAATTCAGCATTCGTTAATTCCTTTATATACATACATTTCACCTCGATGAATTATATTATTATAACATAAATTATAAAAAAATCAAAATATAAAATAGTGAAAAGCAATTACTTTTCACGTTTTTTATAACTATTACACATAGTTTCTTCTTTGTTTTCGCATTCTATGCAATTGCAATTACATACTTTAATTTCGTTTAATTTGCATTCGCATTTATTTTGGTTGCAATGTTTACAATCAAAAACAGAACAATTTATTTTCTGCACGCATAATCACCTCATATATATTTTTAACTTAAGAATTATTAATATACATAAATATAAAAAAAAATAATATATTTAGTTAGGTGATAATATGACTGTAGGTATTCCAAGAAGTATGTTTTATTATTATTTCAGCGATAAATGGAAATACTTTTTTGAATACTTGAAAATTAAAACAATAATTAGTCCAATAACAAATAGAAAAATAATGGACAATGGTATAAAATTATCAAGCGATGAAATGTGTTTATCATTAAAAAATTATATAGGACATGTAGATTATTTAAAAGATAAATGTGATTATATACTTATACCAAGAATAGATAACTATGGATATAAAGAACAAACATGTACAAATTTTTTAGCTATATATGATATTATAAACAACATTTTTGATGTTAAAATACTTGATTATAATATTGATTTAGAAAATAATCAAACTGAATTAAAAGGACTTTTAAAATTATCAAAAACATTAAATAAAACCAAAAAAGAAATAAAAAATGCTTATATGTATTCATTAATAAAATTTAAGAAAGATAAAAAAAATAAAATAATAGAAAACATGAATATGCTTTCATCTACAAAAACAAAAGTATTATTAATAGGTCATCCATATAATGTATATGATGATTTAATTGGAAAACCAGTAATAAAATATTTAAAAAAATTAAATTGTGAAGTTATTTATTGTGATAAATTTGACTATCAAAATACAAAAGAAGAAATATCAAAATATTCAGAAAATATATATTGGAAATATAGTAAAGAAAATATTTCAAGCTTAAAATATTTAGATAAGGTAAATGGGGTTATTTTTTTAAGTACTTTTCCGTGTGGACTAGATTCACTTGTAAATGAACTTGTTTTAAGAAAACTAAATAAACCTTATTTAAATTTAATATTAGATGATTTAGGAGGAATAGCTGGTATGGAAACACGTATAGAAAGTTTTGTTGATATATTTGAAAACTAAAACAATTTGCTTTCCACATATGGGAAATTATTATATACCAGCATCTTATTTTTTTAAACATGCTTTTAACGTAAATATTTTAAAATCTCCTAAAATAACTTCTAAAACAATTGAACTTGGTAGTAAAAATAGCCCAGACTTTGTATGTGCTCCATTTAAATATACATTAGGAACAATGATAGAAGGTCTTGAAAAAGGCGCAGATGTATTGCTTCAGATGGGTGGTGGATGTAGATATGGATATTATAGTGAATTACAAGAAAAAATACTTAAAGATTTAGGATATGAGTTTACCCTTATTAACTTTGTAACAGCAGGTAAAATTGATATCAAAAATATTTATAAAGAACTAAAAAAAATAAATAAAAAATTAAACCTTATTAAAATTTTATATTACTTATTTATATCAACAAAAATGATAAAATACATGGATAATATAGATAAATATATACGAAAAAATATAGGTTTTGAGGTGGGAAAAGGAGAATTTGAGAGTTTAAATGAAAAAATGCTTAAAGATTTTAGTAAAGTAAAAAATTTTATTTCTTTAAGACATACTTACAAAAAATATTTAAAAAAATTCAAACAAATAAAAACAAATAAAAAAAATGTTATAAGGGTTGGAATAGTTGGAGAATTATATACAGTAATGGAACCGTTTGCTAATTACTTTCTAGAAAGAGAACTTGCAAGCTTTGGAATAGAAATAACAAGATTTACTAATGCACATTATTTATTATTTGAAAAAACAAATGCAGTTAAAAAATATCTTAAAAATGCAAAAGAATATATAAAATATAGGATGGGAGCGGATGCTCATGATAATATAGCACGCACCAAAGAATTATGTGAAAAAGGATATGATGGAATTATTCATATAAAATCTTCATTTTGTACACCTGAAATTGCAGCTATGCAAATAATAGAAAAAATATGTTCTAAATATGATGTACCAGTAATATTCTTTAGTTTTGATTCTAATACAAGCGAAGTTGGAATAAAAACTAGACTTGAAGCTTTTTATGAAATGATAGAAATGAGGAAGAAAAATGAAATGTTATCTAGGCGTTGATATAGGTTCAATTTCTACAAAAGGTGTAATTATAGATGAAAAAAATAATATACTTGCATCATCATATATATGGACAGAAGGAAACCCAGTTGAAGCGGTAAAAAAACTTATAAACATTTTAAAAAAACAAATGCCTAAAAATTGTGAAATATATGGTATAGGAACAACTG
>CAJMOW010000162.1 GCA_905215145.1 uncultured bacterium
ATATAAATATTAGTGTTTACTGCAATATATTCTCCTGATGTAGAAAACTCTGTGGGAGCTATATAATCGTATTTTGGATTAGGGTTACATATTTCAATAGTTGCAGAATTAAACGTCATACGTTCCATTGAAGATATTGGAAACGCAAAGTCTACAGGTATAGCAAAATTCTTATTATCTAAACCAATACCTATATCTTCTATTGTTCCCACAGTTACAGTATAGTTTATAGGTAGTGGAATAGAAACTCCCGAATAAGTAAATGTTAAAATATTGTTCTTGATCATCATGATCTAAAGGATAATCAAATGAAACCCCAAATAAGTAATTAGCCGTGAGTAAGGGTTCAATATTTGAATCTGTAATTTTTGGAACTATATAATTTGGGCCATAAAAATAAAAATAAGACTTATTTATTTTTTTACCCCCCCCCCTGTTTTGAAAGATAAATTGTTTTATCATACCTTTATTTTTTACTCTTATTTCACTTAGCAGCATTCTGAGCAAAAATAGCACGTTTTCTGGTTACTGGATTTTTACTATGTGTTAATTCTTCAGTAGTTTTACCTGTCTTCTTTTTAGTAGCATTAAATTTACCTCTATTTTCTGGTTTAATATGGATTTTACTACCATTCTTCATCATTTCTAAATAACCAAGTATTACATTATCTAGATTAGTATTTTCATCAATCTTTTTACTATAAGACTCAGCAATTTTGTTTAGTATTTCATCGTTATACTTCATAAATTATAATATTTTTAAAATTTTATTTACATTATGTTAGCACATTATTTCTGCAAATATAGTTATTTATTTAATTATATACAAACATTTTGCTGATTTATTTGGATATACAAAAAAATTATTATATATTTGCATCATCCAAATAAAATTATACAAATAATTTAAAGAAACAGATATGGCTAAGAAACAACCCGATATAACTTCAGGATTAACCTGATTAGGGACAATTTTACAATATATAAAAGATTATGGGGTATGTAGTATTCTTAAAGCCTTAATTATTATGTTTATTTTAAGTATTACGTTACGAATATGTTATAATCCTACATTCTTATTTGATAAGTATTCAGATTACATGGCACAAAAACATACTCAAGAACTAGTAAGTAGAATTGATGATGATAAAAAGGTTAAAGATCTATTACCTAAGCTTTTATATAGGTCAAATGCAGATCGAGTATGAATTATTCAGTATCATAATGGTATTTCGGATTGGTTGTATGGATCAATGAGGTTTGAATTATGTGGAGAAGGTATACATTCAATTAAAGAACAGTATGATAATTTTCATCTTAGCTGGTTAACGCTTCCAGATTATTTGAAAGCACATACAACTTTTATTGGAGACTCTACAGCTTTAGAATCACTAGATCATGTATTATATGATCGATTTAGAAAGAATAATATAGAGTATCTCGCTTGTATTTTATTAAAAGATGATATTGGAACTCCAACTGGAATTCTTGGATTTACTTGAGAGAATATGAATAATATAGAATATGAAGAAAGTGAGATTAAAGAAAACCTAATTAGATACGGAGCAATAATAGGACAATATATAAAATCAAATGTTATAAATAATGCCAAAGTTAGATAATGTAAAAGAAAAATATGTTAATGGTTATCAAGTAGATAAAGAGACAGAAGATGTTATTTATTCAGATGCAAAACATCTATACTTAGATAAATATGATAATAAGCCTTATGTATCAGTTACTACTCTAATACATAAATATGTTAATGAGTTTGATTCGGCATTTTGATCTGCTTATAAAGCTTGTGAAGCTTTAGTTGATTCAGAAATTTTTAAAGTCGTAAAGACTTCATTATTAAATACTAAAAGATGAGATCCAAAACTTCTTGAAAAATTAAAAATTAGTAAAGAAGAATTTGAAAGTAAACGTACTGAGATCCTTCAATCATATGAAACTGAAAGAAATAAATCTTGTGAAAGAGGAACAAAAATACACGCTCAATTTGAGAATATGTATTATCAATCTGAAGAACAAGATCTTAAAAAATTTGGTCTTGGAGGAAAATTTACTTGTAAGAAGGGATATTATCAATTAGATTTAGAAAAAGGAGTTTATCCTGAATTTATGATTAGTTATAAATCAGAAGATGGTTTATTAAGAATTGCAGGACAACTTGACTTACTTATTAAAGATGGGAATGATATTTATATATATGATTATAAAGGGCTTCCTTTAGATACAAGAATTCCAACTAAAAATGGGTGGACAACTATTAAGGATATAAAAGAAGGAGAAGAGATATTTGATAAAGAAGGAAATATAACTAAAGTGTTACATAAATCAGATATCCATTACAATCCATGTTTTAAAATAACTTTTGATAACGGAGAGTCGATTGTGGCAGACCATGAACATAGATGACTTATTTCTTTTAGGAATATAGATAAAACATTTAGGGAAGTAGTTATGACCACAGAAGATATTGCAAAGTGGTTAATTGATAAACCAAGAACCTCGTACAATATCCCAAAAATAATGAACGCAAATCCTCTAAATCTTCCAGAAATAGAACTTCCTATAGATCCTTATGTACTGGGATGTTGACTAGGAGATGGCTCTAAGTCATGTGGAATTATCACTAATATAAACTCTAAAGTATGGGAAGAAATAGAAAATAGAGGATATACTTTTGGAGGAGATCTTTCTGACGGAAAATCTGCGGAAATGCGAACTATATATAATATTAGAAAAAAACTTAACGATCTAGGAATACTAAATAATAAGTTTATACCTGATTTATATATGCGAGCCTCTTATCAACAAAGACTTGATTTGCTTAGAGGGTTAATGGATACTGATGGTTACTATCATGAATCTAGAAAAAGATTTGTAATGGGAACTACTCAGAAATGACAAGCTGAAGATTTATTAAGGTTAGTAAGTACATTAGGCATAAAAGCTACTGTTTTTGAAGTAGATAAAAAATGTAATGGAAAGATATTTAAAGGATGAGATGTATGTTTTTCAACTGATGGATTAAATCCCTTTTTAGTAAGAAATCAAGATATCGACTTCCCATCTAAAAATAAGAATACATTTAGAAATATTATATCTGTAGAAAGAGTTGATACAGTAGCAACGCAATGCTTAGAAGTTGACAGTCCATCACACACGTTTTTATTCGGTGATTCAATGATAGTTACACATAATACTAATAAGAAATTAGAAAAAGAATCATTTTATAATAAATTTACTAAAAGTAGAACTA
>CAJMOW010000163.1 GCA_905215145.1 uncultured bacterium
AACCTCCTGCAAATGTTCCTGTAGCTACCGCCCCATTGACAATCTATCTCATATATAATCCATGAGTAGTTCTCATATTATTAGGTCCAGATAGAATATCTGTATAGTATGTAGAACCCCAATACATCCTCAAGCACTAACCGTTTTTATAGACTGCATCCTAACTATCAGAGGGCATTCCCCACTATCCTCCAGCAGCAGTTCCTCCTACTACAAAGCTTCCAGAGGAGTAATAAGTTAACCCAGTATTCTAAACCGAAGAAGATGAGTTAATTCTTGAAGATGCAGTAGCGTATGGGACTGTTAGATTGTTAACTACTCCATTCTTAGTCCACGTTAAGTAATTTCCACTTGTACCTAAAGCAGTGACGAAATTAGCAGGATTAATGTAGGCGGTATAATTAGAGGAATCCAATATTTTTTTCCATCCTCCACTAAGAGTAGTAGCTGTTCTCCAATATAGTCCAGTAGAAGTATTAGAAGACATTAATATCTACCCATACCATCCAGACGCGGTCTACATAGTAAATACTCCAAATGCATCTACTCCGCTAGGCTTATCTGCAACAGAATTACTGCCACCAGCGTGATATAAATATCCGGGAGTAGTTTTGTTAGCGAGAGTATCGCTTATTGTATGAGATAGTATTCTATTAGCTGTAGCAGCATTACCAGTAATTGAGATTCCCCAAGTACCGCTTGCACCTCCACCGGTTTTAGTTACAGTATAATTAGTATAATTTCTGTGAGTTAATACTCTAGTCCAAGCAGAAGTATAACCACTTCCGTTGCTTGTATAGAATAACATTTCATTAGCCGCAGGATTACTTACTCCTGAGTTATTATGTGGAGTTATATATAACTACGTCTTGTTCGTATCACTAGCTCCCCACTAGAATATAGCTGTTCCCGCCAATGGAATATTTACACCAGTATCTGTAGATACATATCCATTATTAGCATAAGCCCAAGAACCTCGTTCAGCAAATGCTACAAATGCCTTATTAACAAATGTAGAAGAATATGTATCAGCTGTATAAGCTGTTCCAGAAGAGCCATGATTAGCAGTTTTATTACCTCCTACATATCTTCCATCAATAGAGCCAAACTAGTAGGTAGTAGTAATAGTTACATTCTAACTACCATTAACAGAAGCACTACCAGTAACTGCACCAGATAGACTAATAGTTCGTGCAGTACCCCAATAAGCTGTTACTATATTAGTAGTTCCATCAAATGATGTTCCATTGATGGTTCTTGCAGTCTATAGTTTGGTTGCTGTTGCCGCATTGCCTGTAATAGAAACTCCAAGAGTCGTACTACAGGCTGTTGGTGTACCTGCATTTAGGTATATAGGAAGAGTTGCAGAACCTTTTGTAGCCGTTCCAATCTTTAAAACTATTCCAGTATAGTTAGCACTATCTACAATAGTTTTCCACGACTTTGTATTCAAAGTTGAGTCTGTACTATTTCTCCAATACAAACTTCCAGAATACATAGAGTAGAACTGCATATATCTTGTGCTTCCACTTCCAGCATTAAACTATACTAGGTGTCCAGAAGCTCCTGTATACTTTACATTCCAGCTACCACATAGATTATTACTAGTCGCTAATTCGGTAGTTGTAGGAACAGAACTTGCTATAGACTAATCTCCTCTAGCTCTAAAGAATGAAGTTTCATGTAACCCGTCTAATAGGTCTGAATTAAGGTTAGTAACCACAGTTGTGCTAGTTACCTTTAATGGAGAGGTACCTGTAGCAATAGTAGATATTAATTGAGTTCCTGTTATAGCAGCTTTTACTATTAGAGGTCCAGTCATAGTATCTCCAGTTACATTCACATATCTCTCATCGGATTCAGTTTTAGTATAGTAATTCTCAGCTAGTGCGACTGATTTACCATCTAATTTTAAAACCCCTTTACTTATAAACAGACCCACCATTCCACCCCAAGGACTAGTTTCCGTAGGATACGGAAGTATACAGATAGAACCATTTCCATCTCCTCCAGTATTATGCTGTCCTATAGAAGGGTCGTAGGTATTCCTAGATGCACCATTTTTATACCATTTCAATATAGTGGTATAGTTACTAGTATCATTCTAGTTCTATATAATACTAGCATTATTAGCAAATCTAACACTAGTAGAAAAAGTCTTTGCTCCTGTAATACTTTGAGTAGTGTCAAGAGTTACAAACTTATCATCTAAAATTGAATAAAACTAAGTCTTACTCACTCTTCTAATAAAGGTATCAGAAGTATTTCTTACATATACGGAACCAATATCTGTTAACGCTTCATCAGAAATAGCTGAATTAAAATAAGTAGCGTAAATATGCTAGCTGGCGTTTCGTTGAACTAGGGTGCTGGCTTTGCTCGAAGCGGAGTACTCTAAGTCTCCTCCGTTGCTAAGAAGGACTTGTGTAGCGCTTCCTTGATATGTGGTTCCTATAAGTTTTGCATATCCATCTTTAACTTTTATCATATTATCCTCTTAAATTTAAATGTATAAGTGTAAGCAGCGCCTATGCCAGCACTTGCACCTATCTATAATTTTAAAACTCCAGAACTTTGCATAACAGTTCTTAAGTAAATTGTTTTTCCATAAGCATGACCAGAACGGTGAAGGATAATTTCATCGGTGTCTGTATCATTAGTACCATCTCTATACCAACTCATTACACCAGAATTATAGCAATGCCACATATTTCCTGTACCATCGTTAGCACTAACTTGTACCTATACTATATAAGTTCCATTAGCAGGAAGGTTAGTAGATGTTATTCCTGTATCCATCCATGCTTGTGTAACATTTAATGATTTAGTAATGGTTGTGAGATTGTTAGATAATTCTTCTGTTTTTAACATGAAATCGGATACAGCTTTATGTCCTCCTCCACCTAACAATACATAAGAGTCAGAAGAATTAGTCTTCTTATAACCTGCTGCTGTAACATTAACTGTAAATGTCTTAGCACCAGTTATAGTTTGTGCAGTATTTAAGAACTGGTTTTCCACCTGAGTACAATTTATTAGCCCATAGACTACCTGTACTAGGCTGAGCATATATTGTTGTAGTTACATAAACTTGCTAAGTAACACTAGCACCTAAATCAGCAGTGGTACTTGTGTTAGTATAACCTAAAGCAAGAGGTCTATAATTTGAGGTAGTGGTAGCAGACTACAATACTTTCTAATCAGTATTCATGTCTGTATACCATCTAACCCAAGTTTTCCAAGCAGAAGAATCATGGTACC
>CAJMOW010000164.1 GCA_905215145.1 uncultured bacterium
ATTCTCCAATATTTTAATACAATAGGTCTTTGCATATAATTTAAGCTTAACTGCGGAAGATGAGGGACTCGAACCCCCACGCCGTTTTAAGCGACCTACACTTTTCAAGAGTGCTGCCATTAGTCCAACTTGGCTTAATCTTCCTTGTTTTAACACAAAAAGTTAATAAATTTGTAACAAATTATTTGTTATTAAGTTTAATATTAGCTGGAACGGTGGGGCTCGAACCCACGTAACCCAAATTAACAGTTTGGTGCTTCAACCACTCAGCCACATTCCAATTATATTTTATATTCTATCATAAGAAGCTTCTAAGAATACACGATAAGAAACTCTCCAAAAATAATATTTAAGACAACTTTTATTGAAAGCAGGTAAAAACAAAATACAATAATTGGTTGACTTATAGCATTGATTATTACTACAATGGTTTTGTTTTAGAGATCTAACTGCTTGTATACAACACTTTATTTCAGGAAAATATTTAATCTGCATAGATCCTATATTTAATTATATTATAACGTCTGTTACTACATCCTCCAAATTTCTCATTAAAAATCTCACATCCATTTGAATTATGATGATATTCAAATCCATAACATTTTTTATTAGGGGTAATATGACATAAATAACCTCTTCTTATAGATTGTATATACTTATTTTCAAAACGTTTTATCATTTGTAATTCTGACTTAAAAATTGTGTGAGCCTACAGGGACTCGAACCCTGACAACTACATTAAAAGTGTAGGATACTAACCGATTATATTATAAGCTCTGCCTAAGGATTACACTCCTCTTTATAATTATTCATCTATAAAAATTCTATGTAAAAGTCTAATATGTATAAAGTTTTTATGTTCTTTGTTCCCTGAAGCTGTACATTTTAAATTTTCACGTTCTTCAAAAGAGAGATTTGCTTTAACAAAACATACATGTTCTGTTTTATCTCCTAAACAAGAATATCCACATCTTTTTTGTTTACAAGGATATTCCTCTTCAAGACTAACAGTTACTGTTTGTAAATATTTTCCTGGTATAAATTTCCAAATCTTATATTCTTTCATAATTTTCTCTTTTAGTACCTACAGAAGGACTTGAACCTTCAACCGCTTCCTTATCAGAGAAGTACGCTAACCAATTGCGCCATGTAGGTATTTAGTAGAAGTTATTATTATTTTAACTAATCTACTATATCGTAAGTATTCTTCTATCTCTCTAGGAAGCTGGATCTACCTAATTTCGAGAGAAATACTTCTTAATTCTTATAGTTTGGGGTTTACAAGATAAGGTCTAACCATTTGTCCAGATTCGTATGTTTAAAGAATACTTTTAGGTGTCCGAGGAGATTCAAACTCCCGATCTCAAGTGCCACAAACTTGCGCTTTAATCAACTAAGCTACGGACAACATATAGATTAATGTTCCCATGGATGTTTTTTTATCAAAAAATCCAGTTTCTTTAATGTAACTACCTATAAATAGGCCAATTATTATAGGAGCATAAAATCCTGCAAATACTATGTACCATTTATCTCTAACAGTCCATGGTTCTCCACCATCTGTTCCAATAACAATAAATGCACAAAGTAACCAATAAATAAATATCCAAAACATCATTAGAATCCAATTTTACGTCTAGTCTTATGTTCATAAGACTGAACATCAAGATTATAGATATCTGCAAGAGTCATACCTTTACTTGCCTCAGGTTTACCTAATTCCTTAAGTATTCTATTAGTCTTCTCTAAAGAGAGTTCATCAAACTTGTATTTTGCAGCAAGTCGACCCTTTCGCATCAATGCTTTATCAATACTTGTATCAGGACTATTAAATGTAGCAATAAACTTAATATTTAAAATATCTGAATAAATACCATCAGTCATATTAAGAATATTACTAATACCATTTGTAAATACATTTTCAGAACGATCTTTAAGAAGCTGTTCACAATCCTCAAGAATAATTACTGAATTCTTATGATCAAGAATAAAGTTTAAGAATACAGGATCAGATAAGCTATTCATCATAGAGTTATTAATAATAATAAATTGCTTATCAAAATTATTAACTAAATGACGAATCATATAGGTTTTACCAGTACCTTGAGTTCCATGAAGAATAACTAAACCAGATTTTGGACTATTTAAGAAGTCAGAAATATCTTTATAAACAGGTTTGAAATCATCATTATAGTGTTTATCAAGGTCAACATTAACATCTCTAATCTTACATTCAGTTAAACCATAATCCTGACCATCAAAAGTAATTAAGTTAACTTTTGTTGTAGAAACTACTTTTTCTGAACATTCTTCAAATAAAGATTTAATATCCTCTATAAAGTTACCTATAAGAGCTTTATCACAAAAATAAATTAACATTCTAGAAGAATAATAGCTTAATGCACATTTATATTCTTCACAAATTCCACTGAATTGTAAAGCAGTAGGTTGACTTACATAAAACGGGCGATCTAATTCTTCAAGTACTTCTTCAGAAACTTCAGGTTTAACTCCGATTACATTATCTTCCCATATACAGAAATTAGCGAACTTTTCTTTAAATCTTTTTAAGAATTTATTTTCGTTTAGTTTCTTCTGTTCAAGGTTACAGATTACTGATACACAATTTGGATATTGTTTATATTTATCTACTAACCAAAGTGTTGGAAGAAAGTTTCCAGAATTTTTATTTACATGATCTAATGTTATCATCTTATATACATTAATTATTAGTAGAGAGTGAGAGAGTCGAACTCCCGATCTCCTGAATGTAAGTCAGGTGCCGTGAACCACTTGGCTAACTCTCCATTTTACTATTTACATAGATTCTGTATTTAACTTGAGCTTGTATTATATAATCACTATACTCTGAATGATTCTCACAAGTAAAACAACACCCTATTTTTGCTGAGTTATCTCCTCGAGATCGACATATGCAATAATTACCAAATTGATCAGGATCTGCACAAGACTTACTATCTGCAGGAGTTGTTTGAATTATATAACCATCAATAAATTGAATACAGAATGGATTAGGGTTATCAATAAAAGATTCCATAAATATAATTAATTATTAGTCGAGTATGATTGTAACGCTCAATCCCCTAGAAATCCCAAATTTCTCGTGCTACTTCCACACCCCATACTCGAAAACTATCCTTTATTCAAGGATAGCAGTTAAT
>CAJMOW010000165.1 GCA_905215145.1 uncultured bacterium
TAAAGTGCTGGTAAAAGCATTCTTGGAACAGGAGCTTAGTTTCTTGAAAGAAAATCCAGAGCGTATCATTAAGGGATATAACCAAATGAAAGCTCGGTTTGAAAGAAAAGAAGCCCTCAAAAATGAAATCAAAAATCTCTCTGATAAAGAGAAGCAAGCTTTGAATCTAGCTAAAGAAGGTATAGATGTAGTTAAATGCGCTGAACTGGTAACTAAAGCCAAGGCAATAGGCGTTGATCTGAATGAACAGGACTAAGTTTTGCTATATCTTAATAGCCTTGATGGGATTGTTAATTATTTATTTGCTAATACCTAAGAAGGAAACCACAGTTTCTCCACCTAATGTGCAGGAAATAGTAAGGGATTCTATAATTAGAGATAGCATCTATATAGTTAACGATTCCATCGTGGAGAAAATTAAGTATATAGACAAAGAGTATGATGAGAAAGTATCTACTATTATGTCTAGTTCTGATAGCATCAATTTGTGCTTTTTCTCAGAATACATCGACCGTTACAATAACCAGCGAGCAACTAAAAACAACTAATCTGATATTTGCTGAGCATCAGAAGTTGTCTGAAACTGTTCCGTTATTGAATAAGCGAATAACTAATCTAGAACTAATAAATAAGAGTTGGGAAAAAACGGATTCTCTTCGTAGAGTTCAGTTACTGTATTATGGAAACATAATTGAAGATAAAAATAGATCTATTGAAGGTCTTAATAAGTCTTTAAAAAAGAAGCAGAATGTCATTAAATATGGCGCTGCTGGTTCATGTGTATTAATATTATTATGCCTATTACTGAAGTAATGTTTAAGGACAAAGATGGTTTTCACTACAAACATCCTGAACGTAGCTGCACTAGGTGTAAGAATTACCCTTGCTTGCCTAACATGGAGACTTCGCTTCTTATGGTTGTAGGAAGTTCGAGGATATTAATACATTTGAAGTGTGGAAACCAAAGAAGTAACTTACCATGTCAAATTTGTTGCTGAATGTGAGGACGGGATGGGATACGCTAATTATGTCTTTGAAAGGCTAGAATATGATAATCTAGATTACAAGGATATAATGTGTGTTCGATTCCCGAATTGGAACCAGTGTTCTATGAAATTAGGAGATGTCGGCTATGTTTCACTAAGATACGTAGAAGAAGGCATCGATAAATGGTACGATGGTAAAGATTTTGTTCCATACAAGGATAGTAATATAATTTTCTTGAAATTTATTCATGAAAAGCCTATCATTGAAGATGGACAAATATTATTAGATTAACATTAAAAAGGAGATAAACTATGAAGTATTTTTAAAGAATAATTTATGACTGTATTAGGAGATAAGCTGAGAGAGGCTTTGAGCGATAAAGCAAACGACGTTAATAGCTATGTATGGAAAGGACCTAAGGTAAATGGGGTCCAGGAGGAAATTAAATTGGTAGACGCAGGTTATGACCAGCTGAGACGATTCTACAATCATTGTGAACAAATGTTGTACAACTCTGATACCAAGAATCCGGGTCGTGTAACATTACTCGGAATTGTGTCCGACCAAATACAAAGATGTCGTGCAGAGCTTCTTATTAGATGGCTTAGAGCTGAAAAGCAATACACAAACACACGTTGTTTGGAAGACTTGAAAGCTGTTATCAAAAACAATAAGGAAGTGTTAACTAATGAGGCTATTAAGGTCTATCCAATTGGAGAGATTCTTAATGGAATCCCTGTGGAGTTTAGAGAAGTACCAGTAAGTTTAGTTATGGATGCTTGTTTAGATTCCTTGGGATTGTTTGACAACTCTCATTTGACGCTTAACTTCATTGTAAAAATGGGACTGTGGTTTACACAGCAAGAAATGCAGAAAGACTTGTATCGTAAAGACCCAGTGACAGGTAAAGCTGTTAACAGACTGTTAGTAGTAAGTAAGGAACTTCGTTTGAATCCTTCTATAGCTCTGAAAATCTGTGATACTGGATTAAGTTATGCTGAGTTTAGATCTATGTGTAGATTGAAACGAGATAAATATGCTAACTTAACTAGTGATCAGCTCAGACTGCTATCAAACAAAGTTCTTTATCGCTTCCAAAATCAATGCGAGAACCAGGCTAAACAATGGAAGGATAAGATGGAAGAAATCAAGAAAGTTGCAGAACTTAAAGGATGGGACATCACTAGGAATATAGATTGATGAAAGACCTCTTTACTCCTGTTACTCGTGATGAGCGACAGGAGCAATGTAAGAGAGCCTGGTTATTACATAAAGGAAGAGGCACCATAGAAGCCTGTACAGGCTTTGGTAAAACACGATGTGCTATTAATTGTTTAAAGGCTGTTCTATCTAAATATCCTACTATTAGAGCATTGGTAGTAGTCCCCACGGAACTTTTAAAGAATCAGTGGATAGATATATTAGATAAGGAAGGTCTAGGGTTAAATACAGAGGTGCAAGTTGTAAATACTACAGCAAAGAATGGATACGAATGTGACTTTTTAATCATTGATG
Organism: uncultured bacterium; assembly: GCA_905215145.1. The sequence continues at coordinate 2,503 of CAJMOW010000165.1, forward strand.
AAATCCATAGAACTGCTGCTGAGACTTTACAATTTGTATTTAGTAAGGTTAAATACAAGTTAATTCTTGGACTAACTGCTACTCTGGAAAGACTTGACGGTAGACATACTATAGTCGAGAAATATTGCCCTGTAGTTGATAGCGTAACTATTGAAGTAGCCAAAGCCAATGGTTGGGTATCTGATTTTACTGAATATCAAGTAATTATCACAGCAGAAGACATCGAAAGCTATCGAGAGCAAAATAGGGAATTTATAAGACATTTTGAATTCTTTAACTTTGATTTTGGACTCGCAATGAGTATGGTTGGTAAAGACGGCCTCAGAAATAGGCTTAATTACAGAAACCAGATTTGTAGTAGTTCGGATAAAGCTGAGCTGTCTAATGCTTTGAAGCAGATTACCTTTCATTCTACGGCTTTTATGAGAGCTTTACAAGCTAGAAAAAAGTTTATCCATAATCATCCGGCTAAATTAGAAGTGGCTAGGGAGATTATTGCTCATAGAGCAGACAAGAAAATTATTACATTCTCTGCTAACACTGCAATGGCAGAGAAGATAGGAGTAGGATATGTTTACACTGGCAAAGAAAGTAAAAAACAAAAC
>CAJMOW010000166.1 GCA_905215145.1 uncultured bacterium
CAAGTTTATCAGTAAATTCTTTTCTAAGTGTCCATTCTTCCTTTTCAATTTCTGCTGTCTGAACAATTCCTCCTTCAGATTGTGCTACTACAGGAATTCCTTTTTTAGTAATTTGATCTTTTAATTCTGGATTTACATTTTCTAAATGATGTTTATGTGCATGTAAGTTTCCTTCAGGAATTAAATTCATCTTACCTCCGAGTTGGAATTTTTGTGTTTCTGTAGATTGTGTTGGTCGTTTCTGTAAGAATGCTCTAGCTTCATCTAATTCAGGAAATTTCATTCCGTTTTTAGCCAAGGAATACATATTATCTAATCCATTATAAGTATTGAAGTTTTTACTAGCAAGAGACTGACCTATTTGATTATTCAGTCGCTTTTTACCTGCATCTGTAATATCTAAAGTAGTATTTTGCATTCTTCTAGCTCTAGTTATAGCATTTTGGCCTTTTCGATGAAATCCAAAGTCAAATAATCCAGCTTTTTTATTACTATATTTATCAATACTATTACTGATAAATTTCTTTGAACCACTATATTCGTTACTAATATCAGATGTATTATCTACTAATTTATTAATACGCTTTCCTCCAATACCATTAATTAAATTTAATGCAGCTCCAGCAGCCATTCCAATAGGGCCAAGCATACTTAGACCATCACTTACCATTCCTTGTATTTGAGAACCAGTACCTTCAACACGATCTTTAGTTCCTCCAATAAGATTTCCTATAGTTTTAGCTCCAGTATTAATCATTCCACCCATAGGATTAAATTGACTTACTACATTGTGTCCTATGTCTTTAACTCCAGACATTACTTGAGCAGTAGATCCAGTTTTCTCATTTCCTACAAGGGCTGTGTTAAGATTTCCAATGAACTGGTCTCCCATTTGAAAAGCTCCTCCAAATTTGCCATTTAGCTTATTTACAGTTTCTGCTCCAGCAAATGTATCATTCTGTCAATTTCTAACAGAATCTACAGTTTTTTGTGAAAACATACCTTTTGCGGTAGAGAAAGGATTCCTTTCATCTGCATCAGAATCAGATTTAGTATCTTTAAAATTTCCAATATCTGATTTGATTTTATTCATAGAAGCACTAATGAAAGCATTATAGTTTCCTAAGTTAAGACCAAGCTGTTTTAACATATCTGGACTAATAATATTCCCAGAACTAACTCCTCCTATTTCCATTTTTTTTATTCTTTTATGCATAACTTTGAGTCATTAATGTTTGTAATGCAGTAATAATAACAAGTTTATCACCTTTATATTTAACTCTAATTCTTGCATATTTATCTCGAACTTTAGTTGCCTTTAATGGAGATTCAAAATCATTAGAGCTTGTTTGTTCATAATATATTGGTTGTACTTGGAAATACCAAGAATCTTCACTATAGTATATATTACCTAATCGTCTTCCATATTCTTTTATATTTAAACAATCTGCATGTACATTTAAGTAATATTCATTTCGAATTGGATCTCATGTAACTTCTGTTTTATATCCTTTAGATTCTTTATCTAAATAGATTTCTGGGAAATTAGCGTTTGTAGATTCATTTTTATTAAAAGTTTTATTTCTATAAATAGCTCTTTTACTAAATTCATATACATCTCCAGTAATTTCTATTTCAATAGAATTTGGTTCAACATTATTAGATATTATTACTAAATTGTCAAATATTTTATGAATTCCTTTTGGTTCATTAACTATAAATTCAAACTCAAAAGGTTCCTGTTTATTATATCATTTAGTAGGTAATATTTGATTTGTTTCATCACTATCAAAATAATTTATCTCATCAATAATGTTACTTCTACCATGTACGAAAATATTATATAATAGTGCCTTATTTCAATCATCTTGATATTTCAACATGTCGAATTCTTTTAGCACCTCATAAGGAATAATAGCTCCAGCTGTATATGATCGTTCAATTCCAAAAACAATACAATTACTCATAAGATTTCCACTCTCATCTTCAGAAGGATTATCTTCTGATGAAGTTACAACATATGGAGTATATTTTACTTCAATAGTATAATATAAATAGCCTCTATCCTCTTTTCTGTATAGATCTTTAAATTCTATTGAAAATGGAGCCGCATCCTTCTGTTCAAGATAATTAGCATAGATTATTTTCTGACGGTCCTCTTCTGATTCAGCATCTATAGCATTTCCAACATTTTTATTTTTAATTTCAACCCAATTCTCACTTACTTCATCCATAAGCCAGGTTTCTTCATTTGCTTTGCATTCAATAAGTGAATCAGTTTTTATTTCATCTTCGTCTCAGTAATATCCTTTTATAACGACACTATTAACATTATATCCATCATATCCATCAACTGTGAAAGTAAACTTTGAGTATTCTCTATCAGAAGTAACATATTTTCCAGTTCATTCTTCTCCTACCTTTACAAGATCATCAGTTTTCCGAAGATTATTACTTATTATACTAAATATTTTACTCTTAAGCAAATCAAAACTAAAATATGTATTATTTATATTTTCTGATAATAAAGGAACTCACGAATATCTAGTAACTCACATGCTACGTACTTCATTATAACATATATTCCAAATTTTATCATTATTATAAAAAGTGAACATAACATCATTTTTATAAGCATTAAAGTGAGTTTTAACATTTCTCGTTCCTAATGCTACTGTTTTTTCAAGTTCCTTAAGATTTATTTCATCATTAAGGAATCTTTGAATTGTAAAATCAGATATAAGTTCAAGACCTCTATCAGAAAATCTCCAAATTTTCTTAGTATATGTATCAACACCATATACTGCCCTAGGAGTTCTTATAATAGAGTCTTTTCATATAGAACCATACATATCAGATATAATTGTCATTTGCTTTTGTAATACTCCAGATCCATACATATGAATATTTTGCCCAGTAGTAGTTTGAATAAGAGCTTTTTCATTTATTGGAACAATAGCTATAGCATGTTCAAATACAGTTAATAGATTTCCTCCTCAAGGAAGAATTTTTACTATACCTCCATATTGTCTATCTAAATCTTCATATGATAATCCTTGGAATACCTTATATGAGTTCTTAAAGTTTCCATCTACCTGA
>CAJMOW010000167.1 GCA_905215145.1 uncultured bacterium
GGAGATGATGCTATAAAATTTCTAGATCCAAAAGCTCTTGAAGTTTTAGAAAATGTTAGAGAAATTCTAAATGTTCCACTTATATGTAACAATTGATATGCAGGAGGCTCTAGAAATTACAGCGGTTATAGAGAACCAGAATGCTCTATTGGAGCAAAAAGCTCTATGCACAAACAAGGAAAGGCTTTTGATTTAATATCAACTAAATTAACTGCTAAAGAGATGAGAGAAATTCTCGAAAATAATCAAGATAAACTTAGATATCCTATACGAGTAGAAAAATGAGACAATAAAGGTGAAATCTCTTGATTACACATTGATATTTCTCCAAATACACATGGGAAAAAACTATACTTTTTTAAAGCATAACATATGAAATGATATATTAAACTATTAAGATGGATCTGGGAGTTCCCACAGTGTCTCCTAGGTCTCATCTTAACCAAACTCTATAATGTAGAGTATAAAGAAACATACAAACAAATTCCAATTTATGCTGGCGACTTTCCTGGAGGTATTTCATTAGGATTATATATTCTAATGGGTGAATCTGCTAGAAAATATAATAGAAACAGCATTAAAGATCATGAATGAGGCCACACAAGACAGAGTATTAGATGAGGATGGCTTTATTTACCTGGCCCTGGTTTATGCAGTATTTGCTGAGTAGGTCTTAGAAGAATTAGTGCTAAACTTAGAGCTAAAAGTTATTATTCAGTTTGGCCAGAAAATCAAGCTGATAAGTTTGGAGGAGTTCCTAAACGGTAATAACTATGAATGATTTATTAGAAAATGCAAAAAGGAATTCCAAGATAACACTCGAAGAATTCTTTTTTGAGTTTTATAGTAAAATTCTTGAATTTGAACAAGAAACAAAAATAAAAGAAAATAAAAACATTTATATCACAAAATATAAACAAGATTAAATTAGCACCATTTCCTGAAAGTATAGTGTTAGTAGCTACCTGCACGTATCATGAGGGTAATGATGAGTTCCATGCCATATTACAATTAGCAAAACCTACAGATTTAGATTCTTCAGGAAATTATAATACATTAACTGCAGTTGCAGCACCTTATAATGTTAATGTTATAGAAGAGATTCAAAGAAGTTGAGGCATTTTTGGATATCCGATTGCTTTTAATATAACAGAATTTCCTGATTCTGAATTTAGAAATTTTCTTTTTACAGGAGACTCTGTTATACAAGAATTAGATACTCCTGTAGATTTATTTAATGGCACTAATGGCCTTAGTGGAAATCCAAAGAATTCTTCTTTAGCAGCATTTGCATCACTTACTTTTATACTGGGAAATAAATATTCAGAAGAATGTGTTATAATGCCTGCAGATTGGAATCAATGAATAGGTGAGTCTGACCTAATGATAAGAGCAGGTTCTTCTACATGTCATTTTGTAATTAGTAATGCAAGCTCTTATACATGTATGCAGAACCTTATGAATTATTCAAATGAAGGGTTCTTTATGATATTTACAGAATCAGAAGATCTTGGAAATAATACTAAACTATTTGCACAAGATATAGCTACTCTTAATGATGCTACAGTATATTCTGTTGGTGCTACATTTATTGTAACAAAGAAATAGTGGATACGAAGGAACTTTAACTGCATTCCCAAATACATAAGAAGCAAAATTATACTTAATAACACAAGATGGAGGAGCTATTTCTGAAGAACTATCCTTAAATGAAGGAATGTATTCTGATTTCTTACCTGTATCTTATCCACCACAAGTATATCAATCTTGAGGACAAAATGCAAACTATTATTTAGCGAAAGAGGAAGAAGATCCTATATTAATAAACCCAGAACTGACCTATTTTATATTTATTGCAATATGTGGTATAGAAGGATGGTATAGAAGGATGGTATAGAAGTACTTGGAATGGATAATATAGGAAGAGTTAATGTTACAATAAGAAATATAGATACAAACGAAATAGAAACACACAATGATGTTGATTGTCATCTAGTTATGTCTTCTTCATGAGGATTTGTAACTGCAGTCAGTCTTCCAAAATGAGAAAACGTAGAGATTAATTTCGAAGTATTTAGTGTAGAAATGAGAACTTAAAACAAAAGGAACCCAATTGGGTTCCTTTTTTATTATATTTTATATTTTCCCCTAAATGGAACAGGTTCTAAGGTTCCAATATTTGTTAGGCCTATAAATTGTCCATTGAATTGTATCTGGGTCGTTCAGGCAGAAGTGCTACTTGGGAATTTATATCTAAGATTATACCCTAAATATTCGTCTTTAAAAGTCATAAATTCAACTGCTTGGTTATATATATTACTTCTAGGATCAAAGAAGAACATTAAAGTTTTACCATCTATAGATATCATCGTAAGAGCACTTACAATATCTCCATCAGTAGTTGTTAAAGTTAATGTAACTTTAGTGTTACTTATAACATTATTTCAGAAATTAGTTTTAACCTCGTTTCAACTTAAAAGTTCATCTGGTGTAGAATTATATAAGTAAGCGTCATCAAAATTCATACAAACAAATCCAGAATAAAGATTATGTCTATTTAATATATTAGAAGACTCTTTTGGAGTAATATACATATTTAATGGCATTGTAGTAGAAAATGGTCCAATTTGTTCTCTTACTATATTTTCTCCAGCTGGTAATGTTACAGTTTTTATATTAGTTGCACCTTCAGCTCCATAAGTTAGTTTACAGGTTGTTGATTCGGTAACACCTAGACTAGAATTAAGGTTGAAATTAACAGATGTATTAATTGGCGTATCAATAGAATTATAAGTTAAATAGAATACATTGATAGGAAGTTGTTTAATTGTAATAGTTAGATTTTTTCTAATAACTCCAACATCCGTTAGAACATTAAAATTAATAAATGGATCAGATGCAGTGCCTGATTCAATATAAGCATAATTTGTAATGTCTGTTCCATCCATATATACAGAAGATTGAACAAAACTCTTATAATCATCATTATAATCAGGATTCACCCACTTTAATTGAAGACCTCAAACAG
>CAJMOW010000168.1 GCA_905215145.1 uncultured bacterium
TTTGTAGTAATCGTTTTACATCTTCAGGATTACTTGGATTAAAACCTTCAGCAGCTGCTTGAGCTCTTAAAACGTTTTTCATATTTTGTGGAAGAGTCTTATATAAATAATTAACAGCTAAATCAAGACTTTCTTTATCATGATATCCCTGATTAGATGTACTATTTGATTCTGTAACTTTATATATTCCATCTGGTCCATTAAATCCTAATAATTGTTCAAATCCTTTTTCAATTTTATTCTGATATTTAGAAGTATATCTATCAAACTGATTTGAGGATTTATTAGTTCCAAACGCTCCAATAGTAGCTTTTACATAATCTACTATAGATTTCATTCCAACTGTATTAGATAAATCTGTAAGGATACTATTATTATATGCTAGTTCTGGACGTTCTTCTCGAAGATGAATTAATTGAGAATTAGTTAATGCTTGATATTTTTGTGGATTTTTATAATAAGTATCTGCAGATATAGTCTTAATACTGCCGTCTTTATTATACACATATAAGCTACCTTCATTACTAATTGCAACTTCAGACCCAGATCCTTCTTTAATAATTTGTTCTGATGCAGTTTCATGTAATTCATTATTATGTTTAATTCTATTAGCTAAAGATTGTAATCTAATTAAATCAGACATATCATATTGATTACTCTGTCCAGATACAAATAATTCACCTAAGTTTTGAGATTTTCTTAAAAAACTATTAGCTCTATCTAAGAAGTAATCTACATCATTAGGTAACCCATTCTCTTTAAGAACATTAATAATTTCTTTTTGAATAAGTTGTTCTTCTTTATTTTCACTTGTTTTAGAGGTCTGAGTAGCAACTTGTGTAGGCTCTGCAGCATCTCTAAAAAAGGGGGTATAACTAATACCCCCGTTTTGATATCTCTTTATCTTCATATTTATGACATCATTTTTAGAAATAACTTAATAATGTTATTATTTAGTTCTCCAACAGCCTTATTGATAGCTTTTTGCTGGTCTAGATATTGTTGCTCATCTGTTTTACGTAAATATCTACCGCCAGATTTATAACTATAAGGTATAAATCTTTGAATAGGAATTTGCTCAGGATTAGTATAATTAATTAAATATGGTTTTGTATCTAATTTGTTTCCTCCAAGCCAAAATCTTCTTTGAGATTGCTGATAAGGATTAACTAAAGCCTCAATTCCATATTTACTTCTATTAGTAGCAATATCTCCAGAATATTTGTAATTTAAATAATCATCGATTTTCCAACCACTATATTCTGGTTTTTTACCCTCATTCTGTTGCCAATTATAGAACTCATTAATTTTACTATTTCTAAAATTAGTAAACCAATTACTGAAATCTCCAGCAGCCTTTTGTTGTGCTAATTGAGCTTGTAAAGCTTGTTTTTCATTTAGATCCTTGGCATAGTCTCCTCTTAACTGATAAATAAGATTCTTAACATTTTGAGTTTGTTGCGTAATCTTATTAGCATCAGCCATATCTAACTGAGCTAAACCTTGTGCTCAACGGTTTCTATTCTCATTAGTTATCTGAGTTCTAATATTAGCGTATTGTTGTTTTTGAGCAAGTAACTTATCATTATATTGATCTATCATTTGAGAAAATTTAGCATCTCTTTCTCCTTCTAATTGATCAACATTCATATCTCTCATAAGTCTTTCTGCTAATACTTTATTTGGATCACTAGTCGATGTCTTATATTGACGCATACTTTTAATGCGATCATTATACATTCTATGCAACCCATTATCACTAAATCTAGAGTAAAACTCAGTAGGCATTTGTTGTTGAGAACCTATCATTCCTTTACGAATGGCATCTTTCATTTTTTGGGTAGTACGATTGATACCTATTGTAGAAGTAATAAAGTCTCCTATTCCCATTACCATATCAGGATTAATATTAAATCCTTTTCCTTTGCCATGTCCAAAAGCTGTATAATCAGAGTTATCTGTATTATATGAGGATCTGTTTAAATTAGACAAAGTTCTACTAGTAGAATCATTAAGTAATTCTTCTTTTGAATCTAACCTTCCTTTAAACCCAAGATTATTATTAATTTGAGCCATTTTAGCATCATTTAAAATTGAATTATACTGATTCCTCACTACAGTATTTTGAGGTGATTGAACAGCTTTATTTAAGCTTGTAGAAGCACGTTTAATAGGAGTTCCAACAACAGCAACTGGATCTACTTGTACATTAATCGGATTATGATTTTTATCTAGCATATAATCAGCTACACTAGTTCAATTTTGATCTATTGGAGTACTAAATGTAGGATACTTAGTACCAGGTTGTGCTTTTATAATTTTACCGCCTTTTTTATAAAATACTGGATTATTCTCTGGTTTATAATACCAGAGATGTTGTGGTTGATTACTAAATATTCCTAAGTTAGGAGCTAAGTTAGAATAGATTGGCATTGTAATAGGTCTCCGTTTTAGAGCTGTAACAGATGTAAACATTTCAGGTCCTCCGAAAAATCTTTGAACTTGAGAAGTTTGTTTATCTGCATAGTTCTTAAAATAAGGATTGCTTCTATTAGTTTTTGCATCTCTAGTAGCAGCAGTCTTATTCCAATTTCACCAACCCATATCATCTGGATTCCTGTAAGTACTAGGAAGTTCATCATATTTAAATTGTCCTGTATTAAGTCCTTTACTCATTGAAGACTTCCAAGGTTTTTTCCAATTGAAATTTACATTAGAGGAACGTTTAATACCATATTCAGAAAGTAAGTCAGTAATATTATCTGTTTTAGCTTTACCTAACTTTCCAATAATTATTTCTTCTAACTTTTCAGTTTTTTGATTTTTTGGAAGTGAATTGACCGACTCAATCTCAGAACGACCTAATTTAATAGTAGGAAGATTTTTATTATTAGTTGGTTTTAAGGTAACCATATCAGAGTTTCCTCCTTTTAATTTTGCACTTCCTGTGTTACGTTTTAAATTAGCAAAACCTCTAACTCCATTTAATACAGTACGAACATCTTTAATAGTTCATTTACCAT
>CAJMOW010000169.1 GCA_905215145.1 uncultured bacterium
TAATTTTAAAAATAAAATACATATTAAAAATGAATAAAGTCCTGTAAAAAATATTTCATGAAACATATATTTATTTATTATTGATTCATCTTTTTTCTTTGGTTTTTCTTCCATATATTCTATTAATGGAGGTTCAAATGAAAAAGCTAAACCAGCTAACGTATCCATAACCATATTTATCCACAGCATTTGTATAACTGTTACAGGTGTATCTACACCTATAAAAGGGCCTATTATTGATAAACCTACGGCACAAATATTTACTGTTAATTGAAATATTATAAATTTTCTAATACTTTTGAAAATAGTCCTACCATATAATATTGCTTTTGATATAGATAAAAAGTTATCATCTAGTATTACTATGTCACTTGCTTCCTTAGCTACTTCAGTTCCACTACCCATAGCAAATCCTACGTCAGCTTTTTTTAAGGCAGGAGCATCATTTACTCCATCACCTGTCATTCCTACTACCAATCCCATTTCTTGTGATATTCTAACTAACCTACTTTTATCTTGTGGAAGTGCACGTGCTATTATTTTTATATTAGGTAATAAACTTTTTAACTCTGCGTCACTTTTTTGTTCAAGTTCTTTACTTGTAAATACTAAATCATTGTTATTTTGCAATAATTTTACCTCTTTGCCAATTGAAACAGCCGTTTTTTTATTATCTCCTGTTATCATTATAGTTTTAATTCCTGCGTTTTTTACTAACTTTACACCTTCTATTGCTTCTTTTCTAACTTCATCTTTTATTGATACTAGTCCAATAAATGTCAAATTTTCTAAACGTTCTGTTCTACTTGTTGCAAGCGCAATAACTCTCATTCCTGACTCTGTTTTTTTATCTATTATATCTTCTATTTGTTTTTTATTAATAGCTTTAATATTTCCAGTTTCATCGTATGAATTTATACAACTTGAAATTATTTTTTCAGGAGCGCCTTTAACTAATATAATTGACTTATCATTATATATTTTTACAATTGAATATTTATTTTTACTATCAAATGGTACAGTTGATAAAATTTTATATTTTTTTTCTTTATTTGTTTTTATAAATTCTAATAATGCTCTATCTGTTATATTTCCACCAATAGCAATCTGTTTTTTATCATCAAATGTACTGGCATTGTTATATATACTTGAGGTTTTAATTAATTCATGAAATTTTGGATATTTTAATAATTGTGATTCGGATGTATATTCATTTAAATTGCTTGATGTTATACTTGTAACTTCTAATTTACCTTTTGTTAGAGTTCCTGTTTTATCTGTAAATAATATATTTATACTACCTGCAGTTTCAATTCCCATCATTTTTCTTACCATTACATTGTTTTTTAACATTCTTTTCATATTAGATGATAATACTAATGTTATCATCATTGGTAAACCTTCTGGAACTGCAACAACTATAATTGTAACTGAAAGTGTTAAAGCATTTAATATATATTTAAACATAATACTTATATTTGTAACTGTTTTAATTATTAGATCTATATTAAAATTATTGTCTATTATTATTTTTGAGAAAAGATATGAAAATGATACTAAAATAGCTCCAATATATCCAATTCTGCTTATTATGGTGGCTAAATGTCTTAATCTAATTTTTAATGGACTATCTGGTTGTTTTTCTTGAAGCTCTTTTGCAAGTATACCATAATATGTATTGTCTCCTATTTTTTCTACTTTCATAATAGCTTGTTTAGAATAAACTACTGTTCCTCTATATACTAAACTTTCTTTAGTTTCATTTATTATAGAAGGTTTTTTATGTATTTCTTTTGCTTCACCATTTAATGATGATTCATCTACATATATATCCCCTTCTATTATTATTCCATCAGCTGGTATTTTATCTCCGGCTTCAAGAATTACTATATCTCCTACTACTACATCCTCTATAAATATTTCCTCAATTTTTCCATTTCTTTTAACTCTACATTTAATTTTTGATGACTCTTCTTGTAGTTTTATAAATGCTTTTTCACTTCCATACTCAGATATAGACGATATAAAAGAAGCAATAAAAATAGCTATTACAATACCTATTGTTTCGTACCAATCAAAATCTTTTAATAAAAACACTATTTTTATTCCTAAAGCAATTATTAATATTTTTATTATAGGATCTCCTAAACTTTCTAATAATAATTTTATAAAACTATTATTTTTTTTTGCAGCTATTATGTTTGTTCCATATTTCTTTTTGCTTTCGATTACTTCTTTTGTAGTTAGACCATTAGTATTCATAGTATTCCTCCTAATAAATACTATTAGGTTTATTTTTTTTTATAATAAAAAGTATTCGACAATTTTTCAAAAAAGAAGTTGAAATTCAACTTCTAAGCTTTTTCTAATTTAAAATTATATGAATCAATAACATCTAAGTTAATTGTTGATCTTATTTCAACTGTTTCATTAGGAGTCATAGATTTTATAAATACTGTAACTTTACCTTTTTCTTGACCAGATTTATCAGTAAAAATCAGATTATATACTCCTTCTTCTGTTGTTTTTGAAGAAACATTTTCTATAGTTGCAGTTAATGTATTTGCACCTGCTTCTGTTTTTAAGGATATTGATGATACTTTATAATCACCAAAAGTTTTTTCTTTATTTAAATCCTCACTTGTATTTACTTTTTCTCCTGTTTCGTCCTCTTTTGTATATTTTTGATCATTTTCTTTATTATTTTTTCCACAACTTGTTAATACAAAAATTGTAGAAGTAGCTAAAATAATTCCTAATACTTTTTTCATTTTTTTCTCCTTTTTAATATTTTCTAATTATCATTATTTGATGTTACATCATCTAATAATGATCCTTTAATTGCAGTTCCATCTAACGTTACAAATTCAAATCCATTATATCCTGAACTATAATTGTATGAACTACTTGTTATTCCATTTCTTGTGCTTGATATATAT
>CAJMOW010000170.1 GCA_905215145.1 uncultured bacterium
TTTGGTAAAGGTATTTCGGTAGGTTCAGGTTTTGATTTAGGTGCGAATCTACCACTCGACAATAGAACAATCCAAGCATCTATTGCTGATCGTGACGCAATGCCTACGATTCAGTTAGTAGAAGGTCTTATTGTTTATGTAAAAGAAAATAAAACCGCATATATATTAAAGAGTTTTGATGAAGATGGTTCTAATAGAGTTTGGGAAACTCTTGCAACTGGAACTGTTGTAGAAATTATCAATTCTCTTGAAAGCGATAGAACAGATGCTGCTTTATCTGCTGCTCAAGGTAAAGCTTTAAAAACGCTTGTAGATGAGTTAAGATCTTCTGTCGCTTCAGCTTTAGATTATAAAGGTACAAAAGATACTTATGAAGAACTTCCTTCTGAAGGAAATAAAAAAGGAGATGTATGGAATGTAGTTGCAGCTCATGAAACTACTCCTGCTGGAACTAATTATGCTTGGGATGGAACTCAATGGGATCCGCTAGGTGGAACTATTGATCTTTCAGGTTATTATACAAAATCTCAAGTTGATGGTGCTATTTCTGAAGTTAAAACAGAACTTGAAGCTACTGATACAGATTTACAAGAACAGATTACTACAGTTACTAATCAACTTAATAATAAAGTTGATAAAGTAGAAGGTTCTGGTTTAATTTCTGATACAGATCTTAATCAAATTAGAACTAATAAGTCTAATATTGAATCTTTACAAACTTCTGTTGAAGATAAACAAGATTCACTTACTGCAGGTGAGGCGATTACAATTTCAGAAGAAAATACAATCGATCTTAAACTTGACGCTGCTACAGATTCAGCATTATCTAAATCAGCAGATGGTTTAAAACTTGATTTAACAGGTTTAAAAGGTTCAACAATTAAGATTGGTACTGCTATTACTGGTGGAGTTGATGTGGAGCAGATCAAACAATTGTAGCTGGAATGCAAGCTCTTAGTAATAGTATCCAAACAGCAGTATCAGGAGGTATTACATCTCTAACTAGTCCTGATGAAACATTAACTATAAGTGGTTCTGGTACTTCTAGAAGTTTAGTAGTGAATGTAGCAAAAATTGTTTCTGCTAATTCTGCAATTCAAGTAGGAACGGATGGAAAGTTAGATATATTTTGAAATGAAATTTCATAAGTAATCTTTTATTAAAATGGCAAATACAACTAATTTAAGTTTTTCTAAGTTAACAACGGTACCTTCACTAAATTTAATACCTGGACGTATTTATTTTGAAACTTCGACTGGATTAATTAAAATAGCAAAAAGTGAAACCGCAACTGATGTTTTTGGTGGAGTTAGAGATGCTCATTGAGATGAAGAAACAAAACATCTAACTATTACTAACGCTAACGGTACAGTTATTGATTTAGATTTATCAGATGTAGCTTCTGCAACAGAAGTTGCCTCTGCTCTTAGTAAAAAGGCAGATATATCTTACGTTAATACACAGTTAAATAAAAAAGTAGATAAAGTTACTGGCAAACAATTATCTACAGAAGATTATACTACTACTGAGAAAACAAAACTCAGTGGTATTGCGGCTGGTGCACAAGTAAACGTTATTGAAACTATTAAGGTTAATGGAAAACCTGTATCTCCTGGAAGTAATAAAGACGTTAATATTACAGTCCCCACAGTAACTGTAACTGGTGTAGCTTCTAAAGATAAAATATTAAAGTTAAGTGGTGGTACATTAAGTTCAGAATTATCTTTATCTTATAGTACTGAAACAAAAAAGATTATATTATCTGGGCAAGATAGTGTAGAAATTGCAAGTATAGATGCTACCCAGTTTGTTAAAGATGGAATGGTACAAAATGTATCATTTGATCCTGAAACTAAAGTTCTTACAATTGCATTTAATACTGATGCAGGTATAGAAAATATTGAAGTAGATCTTGCATCATTGGTAGATGCTTATACTGCTGGCTCAGGCATTACCATTAGTAAAAACGTAATTTCAGTTGACACCTCTACAATTGCTACTAAGCAATCTGTTACAGATATTGATACTAAACTTGGAAGTGGATTTAGTTCAAAATCAACAGTATCTCAACAATTAGCAGCAGTTAAAACAACTGCTGAAGCAGCAACTACAGTATCAGAAGTTGATAATCAAATAGATGTTAAATTAGCTGAATTAACGGTAGCAGATAAAGATAGTGGATTTGTAAGGTCTGTTACACAAACAAACGGGTTAATTGAAGTAACAAAGTTACCTATACTTGCGACAGATATTCCAAATCTTTCAATTAGTAAAATTAATAATCTGCAATCTGAACTTAATAATAAAGTTCCAACTACAAGAAAGGTAAATAGATTATCTCTAAATCAAGATATAACTTTAAAAGGAAGTGATATAGCTCTAACTGGATATGAAAAAGGAACTGAGAGTAGTTCTATTGTTGCAACAGATACAATTAATAAAGCTATATCTAAACTAGAAAATAAAATTGATGTTGCTGCAAGTACAGGTGTCCAGTCTATTGGTGGAGCAGTAGGAGTAATTACATTACGTAATGGACAAGCTGCAACGTCTCCAGCAGTTAATTTAACGATTGCAGAAAAAGAACTACGTGCTGATGTTATTGGAGTAGCTACTACAGCACAAGGAAACAAAGCAGATACTGCTTTACAAAGTGTTACTGCAAGTGGTTCTAATTATTTAACATTAACTGCTAATAGTAAAAGTGGAACAACTCAAAAGCTAACTGGATCAATTACTATACAAAGTATAACTACAGCTAGTTCTGAACAAAACGGATTAGTTGAAGCTAACGATGTGAAAGAATATGTAACTTCAATGTTTCAGTGA
>CAJMOW010000171.1 GCA_905215145.1 uncultured bacterium
TGATATTTTTGAATTTAATAATGCTTCTTGCACTTCTTCATCTAAATCAAGTAATCGTAATTTATTTGCAACAGTTGATTGATTCTTGCCTAACTTTTCGGCTAAAGATGTTTGATTCAAATATCCCATATCTAATATTTTTTTATAAGAAATTGCTTCTTCTATAGGGGTTAAGTTTTGACGTTGAACATTCTCTATTAGTGCAACTTCTGCACTATCTTTATCATTCAAATCTGTTATTATGGCTGGGATTGTTGTTTTTCCTGCTAATACCGAAACCTTATATCTTCTTTCTCCAGCAATTATTTCATATTTATCTCCAACCGGCCTTACAACTATTGGTTGAATTACACCATGCTCTTTTATTGATTCGCTTAATTCGTTCAATGAATCTTCATTAAATTTTATTCTTGGTTGAAATCTATTTGGTAAAACATCATCTATAGACAAGTCTACTACTTTTTTTCTTAAATCCATACAAAAACTTCCTCCCTATTCTTTTATAAATATATAATACAATATTTCGGGAAATAATACAAGTGATTTCGGGAAATAATTTTAAATATAAAAAAAGCCATTGTAAACAATGACTAAAGTGGGTTTTTCTTTATTACAGAATATTTCCTGGGAAATAATTTTGGCGTTGGACTTAGTTTTTGAATTTTTAGAATTGTTCTATTGCTTTCTTCTACTGGTAATAAGAAATGTTCTATCTTAATTATTTTAGAATTTAATTTTTTTAATGCATCTTTACTTTCTTCTAATTCTTCAGTTAAATTTGCCTTTAATGGTATAAAATATTTATTTACTTTTACCATTGGTATTGATAATTCTGAAAGAATATTTAATTTTGTAACTGCTCTTGAAGTTACTACATCATATTTTTCTCTATTTTGTAATGCATATTCTTCTGCTCTACAATGAATTGCCTCAATATTATTTAGTTCAAGATTTTTGATAACTATATTTAAAAATTCTATTCTCTTATTTAGGGAATCTAATAAAGTTATTTTTAAGTTTGGATAAAAAATTTTTAAAACTATTCCCGGAAATCCCGCACCTGTACCTACATCACATAGATTTTCTTGTGATGATAAATCTATAACTTTTACTATACATAGTGAATCGTAAAAGTGTTTTAAGTATACTTGTTTTTTTTCTGTTATACCAGTTAAATTCATAACACTATTATATTGAATTAATAACTCATAGTATTTATCTAATTGATTTAATTGTTTCTCAGTTGGAGTTATTCCTAATTTTTTTAATTCTTCTATAAAACTATTTATTTCCATTTTTGTATTCCTTTTTTAAATAAATCATTAGTATTGAAATGTCTGCAGGATTAACACCACTTATTCTTAATGCTTGTCCTATTGATGTTGGTCTTATTTCTTTTAATTTTTGTTTTGCTTCACTTGCTAGATTATGAATTAAATCGTAATTTATATCATCTGGTATTTTCTTGTTATCTAAATCAACCATTTTTTTTGCTTCATTATTTGCTTTATTTATATATCCCTCATATTTAATACTTATTTCAACTTGATCTATTACTTCTCTTTGATAATTTAATTCAACAAAATGTTTTATATTTTCCATAGTAATTTCAGGACGTTTCAATAAATTATATAATGAAATGCCATCTTTTAATTCATTTGTATATTGTTTTAAATATTCATTTACTTCTTTTTTAGGTGTTATTTTTGTGTTCAATAAAAGATTCTTTAATTCTTCTATCTCATTTTTTCTTTTCATATATTTTTTAAATGAACTTTCTTTAACTAATCCTATTTCATGTCCCTTTTCTATTAATCTTAAATCAGCATTATCACTTCTTAATAATAATCTGTATTCAGCTCTTGATGTTAAAAGTCTGTATGGGTCTCTAACTCCTTTTGTTACTAGGTCATCTATTAAAACACCTATATAAGCTTCATTTCTTTTTAAAATTAATGGTTCTTTTTTTTCAAGATTTAATGATGCATTTATACCTGCTATTAATCCTTGACATGCTGCTTCTTCATATCCACTTGTTCCATTTATTTGACCTGCTGTATATAGATTTTTAATTATTTTTGTTTCTAATGTTTGTTTAAGTTGAGTTGGATATATTGCATCATATTCAATAGCATAAGCATATTTTAATATTTTTGCTTGTTCTAAACCTGGTAAACTATGTACCATTTGTTCTTGAATATCATGTGGCATACTTGTAGAAAATCCTTGCAAATATATGTCATCATAGTAAATACTTTCGGGTTCCAGAAATAATTGATGTCTTTCTTTGTCACTAAATCTTACTACTTTATCTTCTATAGATGGACAATATCTTGGACCAATTCCTTTAATATCAGATAATCCACCATACATACTAGATTTTGTTAGGTTATTTTTAATTATTTCATGAGTTTTAGGAGTTGTATATATTAAATAACATGGTTGTTGATTATTAACATCATAATATACGTCATTATCAAAATTAAAAGTTAATACTCTACTATCGCCATATTCTATTTGAGCTTTTGAAAAATCTATTGAATTTTTATCTATTCTTTGTGGAGTACCAGTTTTAAGTCTTATTATTTTAAATCCATACTTGTTTAAATTATCACTTAGATGTTGACTTGGTTTTTCACCATGTGGGCCTTCTCTATGTCTTGTGTCACCTACTAATATATCTGCTTTTAAATATGTTCCTGTAGTTAATATTACAATATTAGAAGTTATTTTTTTACCATTTTCTAAAACTATTCCTTTAATTTCATTATTTTCTACTATCAAATCTTCTACTATACTTTC
>CAJMOW010000172.1 GCA_905215145.1 uncultured bacterium
ATTTTCAATATTTAGTTATCACTATTTTGTCGAAGGCATAAAGGTAGTACAAAAAGATGGACCAACAAAAGAACTAGAAAAAATAACAAATCTCTCTTATGATGAAACAATACGAATAATGGAGAAGTGTCAAAAGGATGGAATTAGAGTTGTTGCGAGTGAAAGAAAATTATCAACTGAAAATACAGAGTTTGGTAAGAAAAAATCACTTTTTCAACAAAAAAGAATTACTAAATATGCTAGAAGAATAAAAAAATTAAGTGATTTCAAAGCACATTTCCCTGTAATATCAAAAATTCTACATATACATAAACTTATGAATAGATATGAACAAAAACAAGCTGAGCAAGTGAAATCACATCAGAATAAAAGATATAATATATTTTTTAATAAATCTAAACAGGGATATATGGGAGATAGAATTGCAGATTTAATTGAATATAGAACTAAAATATCAAAGGATTTATTTGATGATAATATACAAGTTGCAATTGAGGAGGCAAAGGAAAAAGGAGAAAGCCTTAATGCACAACAATTAAAAGATTTATCGGAAAAACTAAGTTTACACGAGATTGGAGAAGTGGGAATTGAAGAATTTAAACAAGATTATTGTATTCATTCAATGCCATTTTCTGCTTTTTTAAGTATTGAGGATGATTTGGAAGTAGCAGATATTCCGTATGGTATGAGAGTGGTTACCAATGATGAAGATAAGAAGGTTGCAAATATTTATTTTGAAAATAAGCATTTGGAAAGGTATTCTGAACTCGGATTTAATAATGTAGGACAAATTCGTGTTTATGGCTCTGATAATAAAAATATGCAATGGAATATAAATTCGCAGGACGAAATAATATCATTTAAAACAAAACTTGGAGAACAAGAAAAAGAAACTTATGAAACATTAAGTGGTAAAAATTATATTATGAAAAGAACTGAAAACGAATGTATTTGGACTGTTTTTAAAAATGATATAAAAGAACTTACTGAAAAGGAAAAAAAAAGAAACGTAGTAAATGAAGATTTAGAAAAACACAATATTTTTGAAAAACTTGAAAAAGAAGTTGCTAAATCTCCAACTATGACTGAGGATAAAAATATTGAAATAAATATAGATGATGAAAAGGAAGTTGGTGAGTAATATGCTGGTAAAAAGAAATAAAAGGAGTTCAAAAATAGTATTTGTGGTAGTTTTTGCAATTATATTTTATTATATGTTAAGAGTTACAACTCTTGTATCTAGCAATGGTGGAAATTGGTCTTTTGATTATTTCACTACTGCTATAAATGAATTATATAAAATAAATACGCCTATAAAATTATCAAGAAATAACATTCTTGTATCTTTTGGGGTATCTTTTCTTGTTTTAATGATTTATGAAACTTATAAAATGCAAAACAAAAAGAATATTCAAGAGAACACTTATGGATCGGCTGAATGGAGAACTTCAAATGATATAAAAGATAAAAGAGATAAGAATTTTGAAAACAATATTATTTTAACACAAACTGAACTAATTTCTAAAAATATGAAGATTAGTAAAATGAATAGACATGTTATTTTAATAGGTAAGCCAGGATCTCGGGAAATCTCGTTATTATTTTAAACCGAACATTTTAAATGCAAATGGTACAATTATATTAACTGACCCTAAACGGTGAGCTTTTACGAGATTGTGGTTATTCATTAAAGAAAAAAGGTTATACAATAAAAGTTCTTAATCTTGATGATAAATCTAGTTCGGATTGCTACAATCCACTTATGTATATTAAAGAAAATCACAATAATATAGGTTATTATGATAATGAGAATCCCATACAAGAAGATGATGTAATGAGTTTAATAAATACTATAATGGCAAACACAAAGAGTGATAATATACAAAATACATCAGGTGATCCGTTCTGGGAAAAGGCAGAAATGATATACCTACAGGCTCTATTTTATTACACTATAAGACATTATGATAAAGCACATCAGAATTTCACTACTGTTTTGAACTTAATTCGTTTGTCTAACCCAGATTCTACAGGTGTATCAAATTTAGATAGGCTATTTGATGCTTGGGAAAAGGAAGAACCAGAAGCAATAGGTGTAAAGCAGTATAAACATTTTAAAGTTGCAGCATCTGCCCCAAAAATGATGAGTACAATTATTATGGTTGCAACTGCAAGATTGGCTTCATTTAATATTAAAGAAATTGCAAATATGACTGACACAGATACGATGGAACTTAATAGAATTGGAATGCCTTTGGATGATAATTCACCATTATTGAAACAAATAAATAGTGAATCTAATAAACATATTGGGAATGGTAAAGTTGCATATTTTGTAATAACAAAACCAAGCAATAATACATTTAACTATTTAGCGAGTATTTTCTATACACAATTATTTGAAATTATTGATGAAAATGCGAAATTGTGTGGTGGAAGTTTAGCTACTCCAGTCGAAATTTATATGGATGAGTGGGCACAACTAGGAGAAATTCCACGATTTGTTGAAGAACTTGCTTATTTAAGAGGGCTAAATGTTGGAATTACAGTAGGATTACAATCATTAAGTCAATTAAAACAAAAATATAAGGACAGTTGGGAATCAGTTTTAGACTGTTGTGATAGTACATTATTTTTAGGAGGTATGAGCAAGGAAACTTTGGAATATCTTGTAGCTTTACTAGGAAAGAAAACTTGGTATAAAAAATCATTGGGAAGGACTTATGCAAGACAAGGATCATCTTCAACCAATTGGGATGTTGTTGGCAGAGAACTAGCAACACTTGATGAA
>CAJMOW010000173.1 GCA_905215145.1 uncultured bacterium
CAGGAAGAAATATTTAACATGAATTATATACTAGATTAGGTATATAAGGATTATGTGTCAGCTGACAAGGTAGATGCATTTGAGTTAAATGATACTTAGGCTAAATAGTTAAAGAATGCGCAAAAGGCTTTGGAATTACTTCAAGCATATATTTATTCTGCCTCCACTTCTCCAACTGGGGTTAATTATTTTGGACAGAATAAATAGATAAACGAATTTGCAAATTCCCATAGAGCAGAATTGACTAGGGAATGGGAACCTCTTCCAGAGATAAGTTAGGAGTATGCTTAGGTATTATAGGATGAAGTTAATAATCTTAATACTGAAATAGAGTTATGGAAACGAATCTCTGAAAATAACAGTATGAACAAACTTAGAAGGTTGGTTGATACTGAGAGTATTGTGAATAATCTACGATATGACATAGGAAAAGGTCTTTCATTTCAATTTACTGTAGGAGATAAACAATACGATTTAACTGAGGGTATAGATGCGCTCCCTCCATTTGATAATGACCCTGAAAATTAGTTAAGCCAGCTATTTAGTTTTGAACAAACTCTTCATAATAACTTTAGCAAGATATTAAAGGATACTGGTTGGACTCCAGAGCAATTTTTCCAGAACTCAGACTTTTGGAAGAAATATTTAGGAAATTATACAGACTTAGAAAAGCAATCAACGAGTAAATTAAATGAATCTTTGTCTGGATTTACTAAGTATGATTAGGCTTTATATATACTATCTGTATTATCTGATAATCCTTCTAACTATTATAGATCTGTTTAGAATTCTGTTAAAGATAATGAAGATATAGCTCCACTTACTGTATAGCAAAACATTTCCAGACTAGGAGAAGCTGCACATACTAGGGCTTATAAAGCAGGATTTAAAGCGTTAGCTAGCTTAGTTAATCCCGACAGAACCATAACTCCTAACGTTGTATATATTAATGGAGTAGCAGGTGCCGGTAAAACGGAGGTGGTACTAAAAAATATAAGGCAAAGATTCTATGAATAGGCTGCATTAGTGATTGGTCCTACCACTTCTTAGGCTGTTAAATTACAGAACTCTCTGAATGAAGGAACTTCTTATACTATTGAAGGAGATTCTAATATCTTTGATAAGATACTTCCTAACTGGGACAAAATAAACGAAGCCTTTGAGAAAGCTACGTCAGAAATAAATAAGTCTGAGAATCCTGACCACTCTGTAGAGACCGACTACTTTATTATGAAACGGTATAAAAAACCTGGATTCTCTGGGGTGAAAATTGATTTAAAGCCCGACAAAATAAAGTTTAATCCTGATATAAAAGCTCCTTTAGTGTTTGTAGATGAGGCTGCTCATATGAATACCTTATAGATAGCCTTACTTGATGAGTACGCTGATAGAGTTGGAGGAACAGTATTCCTAGCTAGTGACTCTAATCAATCTGGTTATTAGAATGGATAGGTTGGAAATCTTGCACCTACTGATATTTTTGCCACTAGAACTTCTAAGTTATAGGAATCTTTAAGAACTGCTAACATATAGAAACAAAGTAATAATAACAAGGTATCATCATTATTAGATACTATAAATGATATTTAGGAATCTGGAGATAATCAGCTCTGGCATGATTTAGAAGCTAAGCTTCCTAATCTCATTAGAAAACTAAATCTCAGAGTATATAATAAAGAAGATGATATAAATGGAGACTTACTAGGAGCTAGACTAGAAGATATTATCAAGCCATTATCGAATCATAAAGATGCTAGTATTGGATTCATAGGAGACGTTAATTCTCCAGTTTATTAGAGATTAAAGTCTGAAGGATTTACTAACTTGGGAGAACCTCTTACTGAAAAGATTATTCCTGGAAAGAAATTTATGCAGGGGCAAGAATTTGACTATGTTATAATAGATAATATGGACTTGTCTGTCGATTTAAATAATCCTAGGGAATCTATTCCATTCTTGAAGAGATTTTATACCTTAATGTCTAGAGGTAAAACTGCTTCTATCTTTTTAGACCCAGAGCTTCCAAGGATAATTGGAGCAAATGTCTAGGATGATATGAAATCTGCCGGATTTAGTTTAGCAGGACAAGTAGAGTTATTCAGAAATAATTATTCTAAGGCTCTAGACAAATTAGACCTATCTTAGACAACTTCGGAAGAAGTACCTTAGGTAAAAGAAGAACCCAAAGTTAAAGAAGAAGGAGAGGAATTGGTTATATCTCCAGTAGTAGAGAAAACTCCTGAGTTCAACCCAGAAGCTACAGAATAGCAGGTTGAACAATAGTTAGAAGATGCTAAATAGGAAGTCTATAAGGATTTTGTGGAGTAGAACTCTGCAGAAAGATAGGATATAGAAGTATCAGAACTATCTGACCTTCTAATAGAAGCTAACACGGTAGTACCTATTACAGGATTACGTGAGACAATGACTGATCCAGATGGTTCTTAGAGAGTATATCCTGCGTGGCTTCCAGGAGAAAGAACTTCAGTGAGAAGAAATATCAACGCCATATATGATGGTACTGAGCCTATTACTAAAAGAGTAGATAAACAAAGATACTAGGATATTATAACTAAAATACAAAGTTCAGTTATATTCGGAGGTAATGTAACTGACCCAGCATTAACCTCCTTACTAGGATTTAGTGAAGCTTGGAAAAATAGAAAACTTCAATTAGAGGTAAGAAAAGCTACAGATGCAGACAACTTCGGAATAGGTACTGACCTTA
>CAJMOW010000174.1 GCA_905215145.1 uncultured bacterium
CCATAAATGACGATGATGTATATTTTTATGGGTATGGGGTAGTATATAACGAACAAACTAAGGAGCTGACTGTTGTTAGTAAGGACTATCCAAGGGATTTCTATATTTGCTATCCAGATAATCTTACTATTATAGAAGAAAGCGAAGTAACAGATAAGATATTTGAGATGTTATCAGTAGAGTTTGAAGAGTGTTTCTAAACTATGACTAAACAATTAGTATATTCTAAAGATATAACTATAGATAACTTATTTGTTGGATTAAAGTATATTTCTTTGACAATTTCTGGAAGGATTTACAAGACTTCCAGAAGTTTCTTAGGATGGACACTCAAACCACAATATAGTTATACTCTCAGCGTTCCCTACATTGATAGCCCTTATTTCGATGGGGAGTATGGGACTAATAAAATTCTTAGGTCAAAAGCTGAGAACCTAAGGCAGATAATGTTGGATAAAATTTCTGAATTTAAAGAAGAAAATGACAGCAGGTGAATACTTCGGAGATTGGATGGAAGTAATAGATGGTCCTGAGCTACGTAGAGTAGTAACGTGGATGAGTAAGCTAGACAAATCCATCTTATGTCCTTCATCACAGAATGTATTTAAAGCATTTCAAGCTTGTTCTCTTAAAGATTGTAAGGTTGTCTTCTTAGGTCAAGACCCTTATCCGCAGCAGGGAGTAGCTACTGGAATATTATTCGGAAACTCGAAGGATACTCCAGAAGAGAAACTATCGCCTTCACTTCAGATAGTCAAAGAAGCTGCAATCAATTATGAAATCCCGCATAATCTCATAGAGTTCGATAATACTTTAGAATCTTGGGCCAAACAAGGTATATTAATGATTAATACTGCTTTTACTTGTGAAGTCGGAAGAGTAGGTTCGCATTATGATATATGGAGGCCATTTACAGCTAAGCTAATTCATAATCTTAGCACCAGAGATGGAGGTATAATATACGTATTGTTTGGTAATCAAGCATCTTCATTTAAGAAATATATTGTGAATAGTCCAAAAATTATTGAGGTCTATCATCCAGCTTATTTTGCTAGACAGAACAAGAAAATGCCATATAGTGTGTTTACTGAGCTTAACCAGGAACTATATAGATTATACGGTTATAAGATTGACTTTTATAAAGAGACTGAATATGGTACTTGCTAAAGAACTTGTAGACAAGTTAAAGAAAATCGAAGACTTTGACATGGAACATTATAACAAGAAATCGATATCAGACGATTTAAAGATATATGACCATTTGGCTAAAGATTCCGACTTTATAGAAATCACTGAATGGCATAATGGAGAAGGTTGGGATATTGCCATCAACGAAAGAATAATTTCGTTAACCTGGGGACAATTAGAAGCTATTAATTATTTAATTAAATCATTGGAATATAGGAGTTAATATGAAGTTGTATTATTTATTGCTGCTAGTTATGTTCTTTCTAATGAGTTGTGAAAGAACATCTAATGTATCAGAAGGTCGTCATATAGGTACTTCCGATACCGACTATATATTTGAGTATACTATAGACGGACATGACTATATTAAGAAAGGTTATGGGATGGCTCATTCCGGAACTTGCAAGAAATGTAAGCAAGAACGAGATAGTATTGTTAATGTCTTAATAAAAGAATTAAGTGCTAATTGAAGTATTAATAAGCTATCCAGATCCTATGGATAATTGTCTTCCGCCTCAAATTTATATTAGGGAGTGGAAGACAATGGAAGTTTCCCCGTTTGAATGGTACAAAATACTTTCACGACCTTACGGATATAACTATTATAGATTAGGAAAATATATTAATAAATCTGTTAATAATGAGTTGCGTTGAATTACATCGAGGAACTTTAGTTAAAGTTAACACAAAAGGACTTACAGTAGAGGAATATTGTGAACTTCTTTGTAAGAAACACGGCTATGAAATCGCTTATGAAGGAGATACATATGCTGAAACCTTAAGGGATGTAGATGATACCTACAAGGTATTAAATGGGGAGTTATATAGGTGTGATGATACTCAATATCCAGAAGACACTTCTTACTTGGTTGATGTTAGAAGCAATGGAGATGGAACTTACGAATATATTGCCCAATTCTACAATGGTGGTACTTATTTAGATGAAGTTTTAGAAGATGGAATAAAAAATACTTTAAAATGATTAGGGAGAAAATTGACAACTTAATCAAGCAAGCTATGCTTGATAAAGACCAGCCGAGAACAGAAGTTTTGAGAGCTATTAAGAACGAATTCCTTGTATATCAAACAGCAAAAAATGCTAAGCCTCTAGATGATGCCGCTGAAATTGCTATTTTGAATAAAATGATGAAGCAAAGAAAGGATAGCGCCGAGCAGTATAAACAAGCAGGAAGATTAGACTTGGAATCCAATGAGATATATGAAATCAGTTTCATTAGTACTTTTCTGCCTAGAAAAGCTACAGTGGAAGATATAGAAAATGCTCTCTTTGAAGTAATGCTTGAGAAAGGATGGGCTAGCATTAAATCAGGACCTCAAATTCCAAAAAAGTGTATGGGAGAAGCTATTAAGGCTGCGAAAGAAAAATTAAGCAATGTAGATGGAAAAGAATTATCTGATATTGTAAAAACTTACTTGGAATAATGGACAATATAGCTATCGACTTAGTAGAGAAATATATTCTCAATCATCTAGATAAATCAGACGCAATTCCGGATTTTGAAGTATATACAG
>CAJMOW010000175.1 GCA_905215145.1 uncultured bacterium
AAATGCATACACTCGATTGCAAAAATGCATACACTCGATTGCAAAAATGCATACACTCGATTGCAAAAATGCATACAGAACTATACTTAATACTTCCACTCCTGTCGGAGTGGGAACTAGACTTAATGTCCCCACTTCGTGTGGACCTTGACACGCACCCACTTTGTGTTCTGAATGACATCATTATTGTCTATTTTCAACATAAGTTTAAATCTACATGCTGTTGGACACAAATCCTACAGTTTAACTATTTGATTATCAATAAGATAGTATCTAATCTCTTGATAATCAGACTCTAATTAATGGACACAGATCCCACAGTTGAAACATCTAACAATCAATAAGATAGTAATTAACATCCTGATTATCAGTTAAGTATACATAAATAATAAGATTGTGAAAAAGTTTATTTTGTTTTTGATAGTATTATTAGGAGTAATGACATGTAATGCTCAAATTCGAGCTTTCGTTTCTCCTATTACTAGAACTACCGCATATAATTGGGAGAATAAAACTGTCATTTCAAATGATGTAAAACAAGATTCTCTTGCCATTTTATGGGATGTGAATAGTAAAGTATTTTATATTCGAGAACTTGATCAATCCTTTAAATGGCACACTTGTGAAGCAACAAGTATTAATGATCTATCTGCTACAAGATTTTTCTGTGACGATTGGGTTTCATTTGTATATACTCGAGAAATAGTTGGAGGTCGAGTCAAAAGAATACATCTAATTATGGAGAAAGCTTTTGAAGATGGTCATGCGCTATGGATTAGTGGAGAATGGGAGGAAATTGTAGTAGATAATGGCTATTAATTTTAATAAATTCCAGTAGAAAATTTATTCATTTTTATTTGGAAAATTAAATAATTTGTCATATATTATCGCGCGATAACAAAATTTTGCATAAAAACAAATAAAAATACATTTTCAATCATGTTACCATTAGCTCGAATAGGTGAAACACTTGGTGAAGATATTGCGAATTATTTCATCATTCTTGGTCTTATGTTATTCGCAATGTTTGTTTGTGCGCTATTCTCTAAGAAAGATGAGAAATAACATCAATTAAAGCTCATATTCATTCTTAATTTTAATAAATTTTGTTTTTCGTTCTGTTTGTTTTGTGAATGAATATGAGCAATTTTTGATACTAAACAAATTTTTAAACATCTAAAAATACTTACTATGTTACCTTTAAGTGTAATTTCTTTACAAGGTGTTATCCTTATCATGATCGCGATCGTTGCGGCTATCTGGACTTGGAACTTCTTTGAAGGTGATACGAAAAAATGAAAGTTGAGGTCGTAGTTTGGTAATGATTAGGTTTTAAGGAGGTTGAAAAATGATTGAGAGTGGATATAGACCAACCCTATCTCACTCTCAATCATTTTCTCCAATCTCTCAATTTTCATTCTAAACTCACAAATATTACTCTTTATTTTTTCTTCTTATACCTAACTTTTTCTCTCTTTTCATTGTAATTATTTTATTTCTCACCTAGTTATTAATAATTTAACTTTAAAAATTATGAATCTCGAACTTGATCTCTATCCTATAATTTCTAATAAAATCATTCGTCAGAAAGATTGGAAATCAATTAAAGAACATAAACCTGGTTTCTGGTCTAGAAAAGACATCGAAGGAAATCGTCTTGTTCGCACACAAAGAGGTTATTTCCTCAATAATAAAAACATTTCAGTAACTTCAGCACAATCTTTTATCCTTTCTCATGGTATTCAAGATGTGCCTCAAAACATATTCTAGTACCATGTTAAAATCACCGAAAAACTGTGAAACAGAACAAATCTATCATATAACAGATCCTTGGGACTTATCCTTTATTCCTGAGAATAGAGATACTGATCAGAAACTTGTTTCACAGATTATGAACGCTATGCGTCAAAATGAATATATTTTTCCTATCTATATTACCGAATCTGGTGCAGTTATAGATGGACAACACCGACTCAAAGCATTCAGAAATCTTGCTGAAGAAGAACCAGGAAAGTATTTTCTCAGAACAATTGTTATAAACTCCAACAAAAGTCCTATAGAACTCGCAATAATTTTTAATGCGTTTCGAAAGAATTGGACTACTAAGGATTATCTGAGATCATATGTTCGACAAAAACTGCCTTCATATATAGTATTAAATGAATTTTTAAAAAAATATCCTTTATTGGATATTAAAGCTGGAATTCAATTGATCAAAGGTTCTCATTCTGTAGAAACATTTCAAAGAGGTGCTTTATCAATCACTATTGAAGAAGAAGAAATGGCTATTGATAAAGCAGAACTTCTCAATCAAGTATATGATATTGTCAAAGACAAACGTGTTTTTAGACGAGATTGTATACTTGGTTTCTATAGAGTATACTCTAAAATCAATTCGACTTCAAAATTTTTGAAAAACCTTCGAAATTTTGTTGCACCTAATAATGAGAGTATGAGACAGTGGATGGCAGCATATCAACACTGCATTTAAAAGCTTACTTCCAGAACTACGTAGTTTAATTAAAGTTGATAAAACACCGCGCGCAATTATATTTGGAGTTGAAGGTTTGAGTCCTTCCGTAGTTCCTAATTTTATCTTATTTATATGTTTGAGGACTTGTAATAAATCTTGAATTAGAGGATTAAATCATGGAAATAATCTTTTGCATAGTAATTTTACTTGTAATTGCAA
>CAJMOW010000176.1 GCA_905215145.1 uncultured bacterium
GCATCTTTGCTCTTACTTCATCAATAAGCAATTCCAAGTTATCTTTTAATAATGCCTTAGACATCTTCCTGTTCTTATGACAGCCCGTTCCATTCCTGAAATGAAGTTTATTCTTTGCATTTCTTGTTGCTAAATCTTCTATAGAACTATTTGCAACAACACACGGGAATCCTTCTTCCTCAAATCGTTTTGTTAAATTACCGCCAGCCTGTCCAAGCGATAAAAATCCGTACAACGATAAATATTCTTTTTTATACATTGTGAGTTTCCTCCTTCTTAATAGGTAATAACGCAAGACCAGATCCTGTAATGAAATAACTTTTAGCTTTACCAACTTTCACACCTTCATCAATGAATCCTAGATTCTGCATTTCTTTAATTCTTTTGTGAATGGTATTGTATTTACTTGTCTTTTCAAATTGTAAAATTTCAGATATCGTTATACCATGCACCTTATCTGTAGCCTTCTTTGTGCGTAGAATACCAAGAATCGTATATGCACATCTGTTTAATTCCATATACTTTCACCTTCTTTTATGTAATATTCCTAAAGCTTTCTATACCTTGCTTTTCTCTGATTTGATTGTCAAAAATAAAAGGCTTTAATAGCCTACTATACTGTTCTCTCTTTAGTTATCACATCCCTTAAAAATTATTTATGTACAAAAATGTAACTGGAAATTGTGGGTGAATACCCAAGACTTAAAAATGATAATTGAATTACTCAATTTCTTCTGCTATAATGTGAATTGTTGATTACACAGTGCAGTTAAGTCTGTACAATTTAATTACATATCATAAAGTAGTACGCCAATACTCTTTATGAATTTCAGGAAGTGACTATCGCCAAATAGTTGCTTCCTTTTTCTTTTGTGAAGTTATAATATCACCATTATATACCGTTGTCAATATATTTTTCACCGTTTTCACCATTTTATTTTTATTTGATATATTTTTGTAATTTTGTTATAATAAATCCATGAAAGAGGTGAAATTATGCTTCCTATAAAAATGGATTTAACAGAAAAAGTTGCTGCTACGCTTAGGAAACTTAGACTAGAATATCCTGTAAATGGCGAAATACTTACTGCCGAAAAATTATCTAAAGCAATAGGCAATAATAGAGCTTGGATGTCTCAAATAGAAAGCAGACGATTAAAAAAAATAAAACGCGAAGATATTATAAAAATATATAAATTACTTCATAATGAAAATGATGATAAAAAAGCTGAACAAATTGCAGAAGCAGATTTATGTTCACCTTTTGAAACTAGATATGATTCGGATAAAAGATGTGATCATTTTGTTAATGATTCATTTTCAGAAGGGATTGTTTCTCTTGATAATCTTATATCAGAATTAAGGGATATTTTTTTAGATGAGTATAAAAAAAGAACTAATTCTCTTGATAGAAATGCATTACTGGGAACTATAGAATCTATGATAAGTAATTTCCAATCTGATTTTGAGCACACTAATACCATATACACTGCTTCTATTTCTTATGCGGATCCCGAATACTTTGGTGAAAAGTACGCTAAAGAATATTATAAATCATTGGATGATGTTGCAAAAAACTACATCATAAATTTACATGAAGCATTTGAAAAAGCGGATACTGATTCATTTTTATCTTATGTTCGTGAGACTTATTCAGATTTACTGAAAGATATAAATACTATTGATTCTAACACCTCCCATGAAGATATGATGGACTTAGTAATGTGGATTGATAGCTTTAATCGCCATACTTTTACGTACATAGACAGAATTAAATCTGGCAAACATCATAAAACAACTATTAGTCTTGACGAGTTATTTAATATAATTACAAATTTATCAACAGCCTTTTTAAATAAACTGAAATTGAATTATACTTATACTATTCCAATTCCTACCTTTAAATCAAGTAAAAGCGAATTGGATGCCAAACAATTAGAAATAAGTAACGCTATTATGCTTATAATAAAACATATATCAAATAAATAATTTCACTTGAAATCGTTCTTTCATTTCACGCATTAAAAAGTGCAATATATGGTGTTTTATATATCGTTTATACACTATATAGTATATTTATTGATAAAGCATATCAAAAAAGCAGGTAAAATCTGCGAAGATATGCTTATTTTTGTGCATTAGAAAAAGCCATAGCGTTATGCCCTTTTCAACCACAAAATATTATATTTATCCCATCTACACCAAACATGTTTTTTTATTTTATTCCGAACATGCTTCACTCATCTTTCTTAATATCTCAAAAGCCTTGATTTTCTTATCAATTTTCATTGTTAGTAATTTTCTATTAACATACTTTTTTAATATGTTAATACATAATATTCACTCATTTTCTCTTAAAACACTACGAACTAAACATCGAACCGCAATATTTCTGCTGCCACTTCACTGTAAATCAATTTTCTTAATCTCCAAAAGCACCGATATTTACTGCATTCTTACATAAACCATTCTTAAAACAATATTCCATGTCGAACTCAATACTTTTATACTAAAAAAGCCGTGACCATAACAGCCACGACTCCACAACAAAACATATAATTAATAAGGAAATCCTTATATAATATGTATATCAAGAGTTCATTACGCTCTTAATACCGAACTAATATAACATATTTTACCGAAATTATCTACCTGGTTATTTCCTAAAAATTCATGTTATTTCTAT
>CAJMOW010000177.1 GCA_905215145.1 uncultured bacterium
TATTCCTGTATATGAAGTTGAATGAATTGAAGCAGATTATAAAACTGGAGAATTAACAAGACATGAAGGAGTAAAAATTGGTTCAGAAGTATATATTACTCGTGGAGAATCAAAGTATATTGTAAGAAGTGCAGATTGTCCTAGTAGATGTAGATTATCTGTTAACGGAATGTTTTTCTTAGATAAAAATGGAGATCCATATTCATTAATAGCACATACTATGGACCTACAGGATTAAATTATATGAGTCCTGTATAAACCCCGTGAATTGCTGGAAAACCTTAAATTGAATAATAGTAAATTTAAGACAATCAGCAGCTAAGCTTAGATAGAAATATCTTTGAAAGTTCAACGACTATCCGAAAGGAGTACACTTAAGTAAGTGGAAGCGCGGGGACAAGTTTAATTTAAAGTTAATTATAAGTAGTTATGAAATATAATGAAACAGAATTTATTTGAATTAATTTTAAATCAAATTTGTATGATATAGTCTAATCTGCATGGTGACATGCAGCAGTCGAAAAGACGGATATAGATTAACGACCTATATCGAATAAACAATGAAATATGATTTACTTATATATTTTAGAGATAATCTTATTGCTTCTTCAGGAGGAGTTGGAGATTGGATGGATGTTTCTTTTATTCCTTCGTTTTTAGGTGAAAAATTAGTTGATAGAGTTAAAGCTTGGCAAGCATATAAAAAGAATGGCTTAGCATTAATAAATAGTAAGGAAGAAGGTAGTGAAGGTATGCCTAATACGATTTTTAATGGATTTGATGATACTGTTAAAGCTCAGGCTATTCAAGGCATTCAATTAGCTATTCAAGCTGTAGAACAACAAGCTTCTTCAATTACAGGAGTGTTACCTGAAAGATTAGCTCAATATGAACAGAGAGATGCAGTTTCTAATGTTCAACTTGGAGTTAAAATGTCAGGTTTATTAACTAAACAATATTTTGAGACCATGGATATCATTTATAAAGAAGCTAATTATGATATGCTTAATTTAGCTAAATTAGTATATCCAAATGGTATTACTGGTACTATTGTGTTAGGTAATAAATATTCAAGAATATTTACTGCACTTCCTGAACATTATACACTTACAGATTTTGATTTACATATTGAGGATAGTTCTAAGTCTTTTAAAGATATGGAAACTGTAAAGGCTCTTAATATTGAATTAATTAAAGCTGGAATGTCAGATCCCGATATGGCAGTAAGTATTGCAACTGCCAATAGTATGTCCGAACTTAAACGTTATGTAGCTAAAGCTACTGCTGTTAAGAAGGAAGAAAATAATAGTGTTTCTCAATTGCAGCAACAACTTCAACAATATGAACAAAATCTGCAACAGTTACAGAAACAAAATGAACAATTACAAAGAGAATTAGGTCAATCACAAAATCAACTTGAACAAAATAGTCAAGCTAGACTACAACTTGAAGCTGAAAAAGTAGCTATTGAAAGAGAAAAAGTTAAAAACGATAAGGATTATAACGATAAACTTATTGAAACAAAACAGCAACAAGTTCAAATTCAAGCTGCAGAAACAGTTGATACTAATCCTTATAATGATAAAATAAAACAAGTTGTATAATATGAATAAAAAAATAAATATTGATGTAATTGTTAGATCTGATTGTAAATTAATTGCTGTAGATAATAGTGATTATTTAGGTGTAGATTTAAGTCAGTATATAATGTTAGAATTTCTATCTTATAATACTGATGAAAATTTACTTCCAGAATCAGTAAAAATAAGAAAGGAATTACATAATCGGGGACACTATTTAAGTAGATTTGCATCTGAATTTACATTAAATGTTGATGGAACTTATTCTTATTATAAATTAGTAGTTCCACAATTAATGCATTTTCAAGACGATAAAGAGCCTGATAAATATATTAATTTAATAGATGAATTATTTTTTTTAAATGGGGATCTTTATAAATCTAATATTACAGACCAGGAAGGATATACATTAGACGAAGTAATTGAAAGTTCTGAAATTATTGGTTATAAAGAAGCATATGAATTTGTGCAAGAAAATAAGGCTTCACAAACTTTCTATTGTCCAATAAAAAATGTCTTTAGTGTTTGCAAATTACAAAGATGTTTAGTATATTTGCAACGGCAATTACTGTTGAATAACAGTAAAATATGTAGTTATGATAAATGTAAAACAGATGAAAATTTAAGGAATCGCAGAGATTTCTTATTAAGTGCTATGTATGTGTTTGATTATCTAAAAGATATGGGGAACTTTACAGAAGCACAAAGAATATTAGATAATTTATCTTCATGTAATTCTTTATGTGGAGAGGAATTAGGTAATATAAATAATAGTTGTGGTTGTGGAAATTCTATATAATGAATTATATAAAATAT
Organism: uncultured bacterium; assembly: GCA_905215145.1. The sequence goes on from CAJMOW010000177.1 coordinate 2,397, forward strand.
TTGTTCAAGAATTAATTAATATTAATATTGGGCATTTACCTGATAAAAAAGCATTATTTACAATGAACGAATTAATTAATGCAATTGATTATATTGAACACGGTAATCCAACTAATAATGAAATAATCAAAATAATTCAATATTATGAAGAGATCTAATGTTAATGTAATCATAGATAATGCAATAAATTCTCAAGACTATTATAGAATGTATAGTTCTAGAGATTTTTATAGAGGAACATCTTTTAAGATGGCAGGAGCCTGAACT
>CAJMOW010000178.1 GCA_905215145.1 uncultured bacterium
CTAGTTGTTCCATTACTCTCAGGTACATATGCTTCTCAACAAATAGTATATGGTGTATTAGGTTTAAATTCTAATCCATTAAATTCTAAAGCATCTCTAGCATTCATTCATGCACCATTAGTTTTAATACATGAAATTTCAAACGTAGTAGTATCAAGTCCTAATATATCATTAGCAGAACCTATACTAGCTCAATGTTCTACACTACCGCCCCGAGATTGATTTCTAAGTATATTAAAACCTGGTCCATTTAATCCATATGCATCATAAATATCAAAATCATATTCTCCCTCAACTACTTTATATCAAAGTAAAGTTACATTTTGAGCGGGACCTCCGTTAGTTTCACTAGGAAAAGAGTATGCGGTTATTCAAGTATCTAAATTAGAAGGATTTGGAACAAACGTACCTTGTTTTACAACAGGCGTTGTAGAATTAAAATACAATTCACACTGTTTAGATTGATTTGAAGAATACATAGATATCATTAACTGACCGTAGCCATCTAATTGTTCTTGACTACAATATCCACATGCTATAAACGTATATGTTTGACCTTCCTTTAGCTTTCCTAAAACTTGTCCTCCAAATCCATATTGAGCAGAAGTTATTTGGGTTCTATAATCTACAATTAAATCTCCTGTCATATTTTATATGTATTAGAATTGTAGTGGGCATAATTACCCACTACAATATTATTGTCATTCAAATTTCTCATTAGTCAGTTCATTTAACTTAGTAGTTAACTGTTGAACTTTTAAATTAAGAGCTTCAACTTCTAATTCTAATAAGGATTCTTTATCAATATATAATAATCCATTTTTCTTAGTTACTAGCTCAGGAAATACTTTTTGAACATCTTGAGCAATTCTACCTATTGCAAAAGTCCCATCTTTCTTATAATTTCAAGAACGAAGTGGACTTATATTAAGTGATTTATATATATAATTACGTTGTACGTCTTTAATGTTTGTTTTTAATCGAATGTCAGATGTTGTAAAATTAACTCCTTTATATATTTGATTCGCAGTAAAATTACCTTTATTATCAATAGATGCTATACATCCAACTTCACTATTTTTGAATATGAAACCTCTGCTTGCATTATTATTAATGCTAAAATATATAGCGTGATCTCCAGTTACTGTTCCATGAGTACCATATGTTGCAGTTGGTCCAAAGTACATTCCGTAAGCAGGCGCTAAAGCGATACTACTTTCTATTAAACTAATACCATATCCTTCAGGAGAAGTTTGCGAAACACAAAAGCCTCCAGCCGCTTTCATTCTAGCGGTAGTACTTAACAAACTTGTGGACACGATTGCGGTTCCGTCTCATCTTAAGAAATTATCCGCATTGTATGTTGTTCCTTTACTGAAATAAATAGTAGGATTGGCGGTCGATGCAGATATCGATATTGTTCCAGCTGAACCAAGAACTATTCCGTCTCCAGTTGAGGTTAGAGTAGTTCTAGTTCCAGTTGATATTTGTTTTATATAACCATAGGAAAATCTATTAGTAGAAGTTCCAATATGAACAGTGCCTTGAGGAACAATATCTCCTACATTTGAGAGATTTCCACTAACATTATTTGAACCATCAAAAGATTGTCCTCAAAGTGTTTTAGCAGAAGATAATTTAGTTGCACTACTAGCATTTCCACTGAAAGAAGTAGCGGTTACGCTTCCTACAAAAGTTATATTTCCTGTAGAATCTAGTACTGCTAATTGTGATCCATCAGCATCTTTAATATAGAAATTAAAATTATCAGCAAACTCTATTGATCCAAGATTTCCCTTACTAATATTACTAAATTTTATTCCAGCAGATGCTGCGGTATCTCTATTAATAGTTAATCCATTAGTTTGAGTACTATTAATAGTTATATCTCTTGAACGAATTTCAAAATTAGTATTTAAGTATGCAATATTATCTTCCTGTGTATAATTTCAAAATCAATCAACTCCATTTTCAACTCTATCAGATTTATAAAAATTTAATCCAATATTATTATTTGTGCCTCCAAAAACAGCAGTATTACCGTTAGCTAATTTTATTCCAAATAAACTAGTATAATCAGATTTTATTAACGGAGCTGCTAGAGCAATAGTATAATGATCTCTTCCATTTATAAGAGTACTAGTATTGCCAGTTAAAGTAATTGCTTTATCACCTGTTGAAAATGTTTTCTTACCCGAAATTGTTTGCTCTGTAGCTAGGGTTACATAAGTATTGTTATGATTATGATTTGATCTAGATGCAGTAGATGCTGTATCATTTCCAGTTACTGTGTTAGCTAGAGCAATAGATGCAGAAATTTCTACATACTGAGTTCCTCCTCATCGATAGGTTTTATTAGTACCTTTCGCAACATATATTTTTCCCGATTCTCCTGTAGGTGGAAAATCGCTAAACGAATCATATTCTAATACATCATCGACAAAAGATGGTAGCTGGCTAGAAGGAACTAAACCACTACTATCTAATGATGCTACTCCATTAGCTACTCCAATTTTATTATTTGGAATAAAATCTAAATTTAAATCGTTTTCTAATTGTGATAAGCTTGTTAAATTTTCTGTATCATATACAATTGCGTTACTAGCACTATATGGACGTGATACTTCTAA
>CAJMOW010000179.1 GCA_905215145.1 uncultured bacterium
GTTACCTATACATAAAGAAGATTTTATTCCATATTCTATGAGTTATCGATATGGGCATGTAATAGTATATAGTGATATGTGTATACAAATAGTTTATAGAATATGGGTAAGATAGTTCAAATTATAGATTCTTTCTATGATGAACGATTGTCATTTAGAATTTGTGAGGTCGTAGGAACTTACAATAATCCTTTTGCACCTCCAAGTAGACTTATAGTTGGAAGTAATAAATTTTTGTCTTGGGAATTTGATGACCTAGAGAAAAAATCATTAAGATATGGAAGAGTACTTGTTGTAGGGGATGAATATGAGATTACAAAATATCGTATATGGATAAAATAGTACAGATTAAATATGCCCGTGGATTACGGTATGCAAAAACAAGATATGCTTGATATTAGGTATAGATGAAGGGGGAACTGTTATTTTGGCTCGAAGTTCTAGTTTAAGTTGGAAGATTTCTAAGGATCTAATATCTTATCTTGTTAAATGTAATTTTACTTCTAAAGAATCTAAAAAATTAAATCTTATTTGCGGAAGATATATAGAACCGACAGATATTACTTGTTATGTAAAATACCGTATATGGATAAGTTAACTTCTTATGACATTTGTACAAAATATGGATGTCTTTCACGGATATTTACTCTAATTACATATCTTGTTATGTTATTTGTAGTAATTTTATTACTTAACATCATATTATAATGTTAAGAAAATTTGGCATAATTTTTATTAAATTAGCTCTTGTACTTCTTGCAATTAAAATTTTAATATTATTACTAGCTAAATATTTTGTAGTTAGTTCTTTGTTGATTGAGTTGGTCAGTTCAATTACTGATCTTTTAATTGCAATTGGATTACTTATACTCTCACTAACATTTAAGTTTTGTATCTATCATAGACTGATAATATATTATGTCTTTGTAAGTTACATCAGTTATATTATTAGTATATTATTTGAATTTTCATTAACAAATATAGTATTCATATCTTCATTTCTATGTCTAACTATTATCGTTATATTTTTAGTAATTTACACACTATGCATTATAAACTTATAATTTTCGAAAATCACACTAAATCTACTAGCTTAGACATCACTCCTGAACAAGCTAGACAAATCTTAGGAGTAACTGACTATACTCCTGAACAGTATGAAATATTGGCAGAAATAACCAATCGTCCTGCATCCTACTTTATGGATGATTTAGTCGATTATTATGTAGACTTCTAATAAAAATATGGATCTTAAAGAACATATTGTAGGAGAAGTTGAAGGATATCCTGTAATCTATATTGAAGAAAAAGATACAATTTTCTGTAAGAACACTGCTGTAAAATATTCTTTATTAAAAAGATTATATGATAGTCCTTTCTCAAGAGAAAAAATTGAGGAAAAATCTCTTACTATAACAAAAGAAGAACATTTTGTTACATTTGGTTGTTTAACTACAACTAAAGAATATTGTCAAACTGTAATAAAAAATATAAATAAAATTAAAAATGGGAAATCCTGTAGGAGTTAAAAGCGTAATGCGAAGTACTGTTTCTAAGTATGAGCAGGAGCAAAAAGAGAAATTTATTCAGGTAATGTCTGATCCTCGCATGCGTTATTCAGATGCTTTAAATTTTGTTGAAAACGAGATTAAGCAGTCGAAGCGTATGGGTACATTCAATCATAAGATCTTGTGTTTTATGAATGATGGAGTTTATCAGCTGAATCGTGCAATCCAAGAAGTTTTTGGAATTGTATCAGCAGCTAAAAACGATAACCCTTCAGGAGGTGATGATACTGTTAATACTATTGAAGTTATCCTTGCTGATGGACGTCGTGTTAAAGTTCCGTATGGAGATATTGAACTTGCGGATTTAGGAGAAGGAAGTGTTATTTCTATCTCTTACAATGGTAACGATCACCATCTCTATATCAAGGGTAAGTGTCAGTTCAGGTTTACTACTCTGATGGACGACATTATCGATCGGACAAAAGAACTTCTTGCAACTGATTCTATTTATAAGAGTCAGGCATTAGAGATCTCTGATCTCAACAATCCTCTTGTCATGGATCTGTCAAATATTGACCGTGAAATGATGGTTCTTTCTGAAGATACAGCTCTCGGATTACGTCCTCTTAAATCTCGTATCAAGTATCCTGAGAAGTGTACTGAACGAGGAATTCCTCTGAAGTATGGTGCACTGTTTGAAGGTCCTTATGGAACTGGCAAAACTCTGCTTGCCTTTAAGCTTATTCAGGAAGCTATTCAGAATAATTGGGTAAGCGTATATCTGAAAGATCCTACATTACTTGCTGAGACTATTCGTCTTTGTAAAGTAATCGACGGAACTGGACACGGAGTTGTTATCTTTGTTGAGGATATCGATCAGGTAACTCGTGGTAAACGAGATGCTGCTATGCAGGATATTCTTAATACTCTTGATGGTGGTGATACTAAGGGTATGAATGTAATTACTCTGTTTACTACTAATCATCTTGAACTTATTGAGCCTACTTTCCTGCGTGGTAAGCGTATTGGCAAAGTTATCTCTTTAGGTGCTTTAGATGAAGCTACTGCTAAAGAGTTCATTGAGCGTTCTTTTGTAGGAGATTATACTCTTCAGG
>CAJMOW010000180.1 GCA_905215145.1 uncultured bacterium
CTTAGAAAAGAAAAATGAAAATTTACCAGATTCAGAAAAAATAAAAAAATTGCCATACATAGTAGTAATAATAGACGAACTTGCAGATTTAATGTTAGTTGCCGCGAAGGAAGTAGAAGATTCAATAATGAGAATTACACAAATGGCCAGAGCTGCTGGAATACATTTGATAGTTGCTACACAAAGACCGTCTACTGATGTAATTACTGGTGTTGTTAAAGCAAATATTCCTTCAAGAATTTCATTTGCTGTTTCTTCAAGTATAGATTCAAGAACTATACTTGATATGACTGGAGCAGAAAAACTTCTTGGAAAAGGTGATATGCTATTTCTACCTCAGGGTGAGAATACGCCTATAAGAGTTCAAGGAACATTTATTTCAGATGAAGATATTAAGAAAGTTGTTGATTATACAATATCTCAACAAAAAGCAAGATATGATGAAACATTATTAATGGATGAAGAAGAAATGAAAGCAACTTCGATGGTTGATGATAGTAAGGAAGATTATGATGATCCATTATATAATGAAATTGTTGAATTTGTAGTTACTCAAGGTAAGGCAAGTGCTTCACTTCTTCAAAGACGATTTAGATTAGGATATAATAGAGCAGCCAGATGTATTGATTTACTAGAAGAAAGAGGTATAATTGGTCCAAATAATGGTTCAAAACCACGTGAAGTTTTAGTTAAATTAGAAAGGAAAGAAGAAGAATGAAAAAACAATCTAAAATAAAAAATATTAAAGAAAATAAAATTGAAAAAAACTATATAGATAAAATGGATAAATCATCACTTATAAAAAATATGTTTCAATCTTTAGTTCTTATTTGTGCAGGATTATGTATTTTTTATGGTTTATATTCAATTTTCTTTGGAGAATCTAAAACTCAAAATCAAACTGCAAAGTTAGAATACAAAGATGTTAGAAAATTATACGGTTATTTATCTGAAACATGGCCAATATCTCCTTTTCATAAAAAAGATGAGGTATTACTTTCAAATATTGATGAAAATACTTTATTTAGCGAATTAATAGTATCTGAAGAATTAAATAAAAAAACATATGAAATAGCAGGTTGTACTGATTATAATTCTCCTTGTAAAATAGGTGAAATTAGTTATGATGATGCTATAAACAAACTAAAAGCTAAATATGGGGATGTTAAACTTACTAAAGATAGTTATACATATAATTTAATAAGTTGTAAAAAAGAAGATAATGTATTTAATTGTTACATTGAATTAGGTGGTATGGAAGATCCATATAATAATTTGTCAATGATAACAAATTATGTAGAAACAGATGAAAAATTAGAAATTTATGATAAATACTTAAAATATGTAGATATGGATGATGAAACAAAATGTTATGTTGATGATGATATGACTATAGAATGTGATAATCAAAAAAGTTTTAATACCGATCTAAGAGTATTTGCAAATACAGAAGAATATTTATTAGAAAAATATGGTAGAGAATATGTTCATACATATTTAAAAGATAAAAATGGAAACTATTATTGGTATAGTAGTGTTATGAAATAAATAAAAACATCATTACGTTTTGTAATGATGTTTTATATTATTCAAATACTTCTTGTTTAATTAAATTTATGTTTTCCTTCATAATAGATAAATAATCTTTTTTATCGTTTCTATCATCAACGCTTATTGTTGCTAAACTATTAAATATAACTAATTTTGTTCCATAAGTTTCATTTAATTTTTTTATCGTTTCAGTTTCTTCATCAGATGAAAGTAAGAATATATAATTTATTTTTTTATTTTTCATTAAATTAGAAACAATTTTTATTGTTTTTTCATCGTTTTTTTCTAACGAATAAATGGTAAATCCATAATTTTCTAGAAACTTAAATACATCAGATGATACGACTAATGTAGGATTATCTGCAGTTTCTGCAATTAAATGTAAATTAGCAGACATCTGTGAAAGTTCTATTTTTAAATTAGAATAGTTGTTTTCAATTTCATTTTTTAAATAATAATTATTTATATATTCATCAAGTCCATCTTTTATATTTCTAGCAATCATTAATAAATTATTTGGATCTAACCATAACTCTTCAATTCTATTTCCATATTCCTCATTTGTTTGCATACTAAGAGTACTATCAATTATTTTTAAATCTTTATTATTTTTTAACATATCATATAAATAATTTTTTTCATTACTTAATCCTGAAAAAATAAATAGTGAACCATTTGAATAATCACTTAATTGTTTTTCAGTAAGTGTTGTATCATTTGGATTTGTTCCGTCAGGATAAATACTGTATACTTTACTGTTATTACCATATAATGCATTTGTTATATATTCAAGTGGATAATATGAAGTATAAATTGTTATATCTTCCATTGTATCCCTTTTTAAACAACCACATAAAAATAACAAACATGTTAAACATAAAACTAAAACTTTTTTCATTTATTTACCTTCCTTTTTATTTTGTTGTTTGGTACTAAATCAATTCCACCGTTGGAAACAGGATTACATTTTAAAATTCTTTTGATACTTAGAATAGTACCATG
>CAJMOW010000181.1 GCA_905215145.1 uncultured bacterium
ATCTATTCAAACTGAAACTCAAAGAAGTGTGTTTTTGAATTGGAGTGAAAAGGTAAAGTGGAATATTATCTTTAAATTAGATAAAGCTACTCGTTGGGGGCATAGTCCTCATAGAAGAGAAATTTCTTATATTATTTCTGTATATCAACAAAGAGTTAGAGAAATGATGCTAGAATAAATATTAATGGTTTGTGGGTATAGCACAACGGTTAGTGCGTCAGTCCTCCAAACTGAAGATGTCGGTTCGATTCCGATTACCCACTTTAATAAATTTTAAAAACATGAAATCCTTATCCAAAATTTTTAATGCAATATATTTGTGTATAAGATTCCCATTCTTATATCCAAGAAATAGATTTTCAGATAAACATACAGTTTATATAAGATGAATGTCTAATTTAGTATACAAATACTATAGTAAGTCTTATTATGATATCAGTTTAGCTTATAAGTTTTATAAAGATCCTCAAGAATGTACTACTATTACAAAGCAAGTAATCTTCAAGGATAAATACAATTTTAAAGCAAGGCTTATACGTAATAATACTATTTTAAGATTTTATAGTGATATATTGAAAGAACCTTATGATTTTAATATACAAAAGTATGTGGGTGATAATTTTAAGATTTCAGGAATTACTGTAAGTAAATCAACCTTCAATAATATACCTGTTTTATATTATCATATACATAAAAAGGAAGTTACTAATACTAATTATGGATTTAGTTATAAGAAGTTAGAATTTGTAGCTGATACCAAAAGTGTCAAGATCTATACTATTCTAAACTATATTTACGAAAATATAATTCCTAAAATTTGTTTTATTCCAACTTATACAGAACTTAATAGTATGCCAATTGGTTGGAGAAAAGCATTTGGCATTCAAATGTGTAAAGAAATAAAACAAGCTCTTAAAAAGCATAATTATTTATATAATTATAGAATTATGCAGATTAAAGAGAAGTACGGTTCTCTTCGTTGGTATGATGCAGGAGCTCCAGAAGAAATACAGACTATAATTAATAAGTATGAAGATATTTCTTATCATACATGTATAAGTTGTGGAAAACCTGCTAAATATTTAAGTACAGGGTGGATATGTCCTTATTGTGAAAAATGTGCTCCAAGGGGCAGTAAGTTAATGAAATAATGACTTTTAAAGAATTTTGTAAAGAACTATTAGAGGAGTATGGATATATAATATTTCAATATGATAGTGTTATTTCTTTTACTCAAACTTTTCCTGATACAACTTGCGGATTAGGTGGGATAGGAGGACAGGCATTTACTGATGCTCAAATATTTATATTTGTTAATCAAAGTGATAGAAATGCTATTGTAATTGGTCCTGCATGGAGTTATTACATAGAAGGTATTACTGAAAAATTTTCAGTAGATTGTTGTAATCATCATATAGCTGGAATTAATAATATTGCAAGAATTAAAAAATATGGTGACATTAAAGAAATTAAAAGAGCTTAAGCAAATTAAGCGAGATAATAAGGTAATTTATAATTTGTTAAATACTATCATTGGAGAGTGTGAACAAATTAGTAAAGATCCTTCTTGTAGTCAAGTTATGGATGTTATACAGAAAATGTATAAAGATAATAAACAGACTATTAGTGAATGTTCGGTGGATAGAGTTGATCAACTTAATACTCTAAATGAAGAAAATGCTTTTCTTGAAAGCTATTTACCTCAACCTCTTACGAAAGAAGAATTAACTGCATTTATTGGTTCACAATTAACTGCAGGTAATAATATGTCAAAAATTATGAAATATCTTTCAGAAGAATATAAAGGAAGATATGATGGTAAAGTTGCAGTAGAAATTATTAAATCCTTACAATAATGTTAATTGTATTTATTATAATATTCGTAGCTTTATATGAACTAATAACAGTTATATATTATGAAAGTCTTAAGATAAGACTTGTAAAAGTAGGCATCTTTATAGATCATCTTAATACTTTTGGTTCTACAGAAGATAAACAAATTTTCTATAAGTTTTTTAAAGAAGTTAATGCAGAATCTATTAGATGCAATGCTAAACTCGATATAACTGTAGAAAATGCAAGTAAACCTGAACTTTGGTACAGATATCCTTCAAATCCTAATACCTTTAAAGAGTGTTTCAAACTTTTTAATTTATGTTTTTATCGAAATGTACTTAAAGATCCAATTGATAAAACAATTAACTGGTTTAAGAAATAAATATGAAAACTATTAAAACATATTGCCTAGAATGTGACAAAGAAACAGTTCATGTAATTTGGACAGAGGATGGGTATGGAGCTTCTGGTGTAGCTAGAATCTTTTCAACTTTACTTTCTATAGGGATGTCAAATTTAGCCTGCACTAAATACAGTAAGTGTGTTAGTTGTGGTGATATTAAGGAATTGTAAAATTCATGAAACTTGAATATTTAACTATAGATTGGACTCCTAAAGAGGAATACCCAATTTTTAGTGCATTTTTAAATTATTTAGGATCACTTGGTTGAGAATTAGTAGTTGCTGAGGACATGC
>CAJMOW010000182.1 GCA_905215145.1 uncultured bacterium
CATCAACTACTAAAACCTCTACTATAGTTTGTTTCTTAGTAAACCATCTAGGTAAAAACCACTTACGAGGTTTAATAGGCTCTCGATGAGAACTTAAAGTAATAAACTTTTCATTTTCATATTCATTACTTAGAGCAATTGTACCAGGATATTGTAAGTGTAAACAGCTCTTATTCCAACGATCAATAATACATGTATCAAGAACAAAATTAGGATCTTTAAATACAGTATCTCTAAGAATTAAAGTATCTCTTTTAGAATAATGTTCTAATTGATACTGTAAAGACTTAATTTTTTTATCTTTAATACCATTATCATTAGCTATTTTTTTCATAGCTAACATAAGTGAATCATTATAATAATCTAATTGTTCAATAGTTGATTTAAATACTCGATTACTTTTTTTTAAACCAGAATTTTCTGCAGCATAAGCCTTTTCATTATTAACTGAATTATCTAATGCAACATTTAAATCATGAATTCTTTGTCCCATGAAAAATATTGTTAAACCTAAAACAGCTAATATTCCAATTTTTATTAAAATTGATTTCATTTTACTTTTTATCTATAAAATATTCTATAATTGCTAAACTATCTAAAGCAATTAATGTTCCTAAAATTAATACTCCAATTACCATAATAATATTTGTTTTAAAAATAAAGGCACCTAGATTACTCTAGATGCCTATTGTATAACAATTCAATAATTTTTATTAATATAATGAGGATTTCAAGCTGCATAGGGGCTTTCTGCTCAATGTCTTCCTTGAAAGTATCTTCTTTTTACTCTATCAGAATACATTACAAGATATGTTTCTTGCTTTATTTTGTAAAGATTATATTGCATAATATACAGATTATTAATTAGTTAGCAGGAGCTGAAGGACTCGAACCCTCACCTGGAGTTTTGGAGGCTCCCTTTTACGGTTTTGCTTACCACTATAGTTTTCACTACAAGAAATTATTTTAATTAATAACTCCTGACGTGGTCTGGACTATATCAGCTTGTTAAACAAGTATAGCATTTAGTCTCTACACATTTATAAAGTGAGATAGGGTATTTAAGGAAGTGTACGGCTTTAATTTTCGACCTATCAAGCACTCCGCCTATTCTATACGGTATAGACAACCTATATTCCTTACAATACATTCACTTTAATTTAGCTCGGTATTATCAGCTATCCATATTTCAGGACCTTAGACTTTCTTAGAAAGTTGATTCGCAGTATTTATACTCTTATTTCACTTTTACCGAATTTGCTATAATTTTCACGCTAAACGTGCTCCAATCGAAGACCGCTGTGCTACCATTACACTAAGCTCCTAAATTACTACCTTTAGTTATACAGCAAAGGTAGTAAAAAATCTGAAAATATACAAATTAAACATCTACTCTTTTAAGCTTAGATACTAATGTATTCATAACATATCTAGATAAGTCACTTGGAAAAGTATTCATATCTGTCATAACAACATAGTGATTAAACATATCCTGAGGTCTGAAGTGACTTTCAATAGCAATTTGGCAAACTAGAGTATCTCCGTTTGATTCAATTCTATTTACTACCTTTTTAACTTCTTCTACAGCAGGTTGTCCTCTTAATCCCCATGCATTAGGAGCTCCATCAGAAATTACAAACATTAAAAGTGGTTTCGCAGTTTGCTTTCTAACCATTTTGTATGTCTCCTCAATAGCAACAGAATCTTTGTTATTAGAATAACTATTAACTTTACCTAAAGCATAACGATTTCTATTCCAGTGATCACGATATACATTAATAGTAACTTCTCCTGTCTGTCGATTATCTGCAGTATGACCATAAACATAAAAGTCACATTGCTTTAAACGTAAAAATACCTCATTAAGTAATATTGCACATTTTCTTGCAGATGAGATATTAGTTCCACTCATGGAACCACTCTCATCAATTAACACACAAACGTCTAAACCAGGAGTAGTACGTTTAAACTTATTTGAATAGACAGTTTCTACTGCTTGATAAGCTTCAGCTAATTTATTAGTATCTAGCACACCTCTTCGCATTCCTGTTAAACGATATTCTTGTTCAACAAAGAATTTGCTAAAAGTATTAACTAAACCATTAATGTGTTGTTTTACTGTATCAAAATCCGCTTTATAACATCTTTCACTATCTTCTTGTTTTACAATAAAAACATCATCTTTTATTTGTTTACACTCATCAGCAATTTCTTTAGAATCCCATTCACTTTTAATTTCCTTACTATTTAAAGAAGTATTAGAAGTAGTTAAACGTCGCATTTGTTCAGCTAATTTTTCAGCTGCTTGTTTTATTTCTTCTTGAGTATATGCTTTAATAGGTTCTTGTTTCTTTTTGCCCGCAGATCCCTCATCAGAACCACTTTTGGGAGAACTTTGTGTTTTACCGTTCTTATCTGATCCTTTATTATCTTTAGAATCTTGTTTTTGAGAAGACTGTTTAGAATTTTGAGGATCAGAACTTCC
>CAJMOW010000183.1 GCA_905215145.1 uncultured bacterium
AAATGCAACAAAATGCTGCAAAAGCTATAAAAAACAGAAAACCTACAATTGAACTATTAACGGTATCTGATACAGCACCTTCGACATGTGCTGTGGGTGATAAATACTACAATACAACAACATCAAAAATATATACAGCAATTGTAACTAATACATGGGAAACAGAAGGAGAAAATCCAAGCAATTTATATTTGTACGCAGACTTAGAGCATAAAGAATTATATTATTACGATGAAACAGACTTTAAAAGCTATGGAAGTGGTAAAAAAGAAATTGGATATGTTGGAGAAGAACAAGAGGGAACAGAAGTAATATTAATTGAAGATAGTGATTTCGATGGAGAAAATTCAGTTGAATTAGCAAAAGTTGAACAAAACTTAAGTAGTAATAGTGAAAATACAGTACCAAGCGTTCAAGCTGTTAATAATGGTATTAAAACAAACATAATAACAGGACAAGAAGTTGCTACAAATGAGTATATCGATGGAAAAAGAGTATATTTAAAAAGAATTGAGTTTACTTTGCCTACAACATTAGGTACATGGGAATCTATTGCACAATTAGATAATACAGTAGATACAATTATATATAAAGAATTAAGATTTAAAGTTAATAATGAAGAATATGATATTCCTTACAGCTATAATAACGAAGCAATTTCTTGTTATTTTAATACCAATACAAAAAGATTATATATAAATCAAAATTATGGATATCCAAAAGGAAAATCAGGTTGGGGAATATTAAAATACACAAAAAATATATAATAGGAGGTTAAACTATGAAAATATATGATAAAACAACACAAACATATAAAGAGCTAGTATTAAAACCTGGCGGCGACACGTTACCAATTGGTTCAATAGTAGCTTTTGCTTCTGATACAATTCCAAACGGTTGGCTATTGTGCGATGGTAGTGTAGTGAGTAGAACAACATACTCTGAATTATTTAATGCAATTGGATTAAATTATGTTGAAGATGGAGTTGAATGGCTAGATGAAGAAAGATTCCCTCTGCCCAATGCAAAAGGAAAAACAATTGTAGGGAAAGATAGTACTGACACAGATTTCAGCAAATTAGGTAAAACAATCGGAGAAAAGACACATACATTAACAGTATCTGAAATGCCTAGTCATAACCATCTTAGAGATATAGAAAATAAAATCGTAAACAAAGGTTCTGGTGGAGCGTGGTCACCGTCTTTAAAGGGAACTGGTAACATGACCGGCGAAGATAATTCTACAAGAAATACGGGTGGAGGTCAAGCACACAACAATTTGCAACCTTCTTTAACACTAAATTTCATCATAGCAAAAAATACAGTAGCTATAAAAGGCGATGTAATACAAGAAACAGGTACAGCAAGTGAAACTAATGTATATAGTGCTAAAGCAATTGATAATAAGTTAAAGACAAATATAGTAGTAGGACAAGAAGTCGCAACAAATGAATATGAAGGCGGTAAACAAGTATTCATTAAAAAAATTGATATTGGTTCTTTGCCGAACGCTGCAAGAAAAATAGTAGAAACCGGTTTAACTAATGTAAAAGTAACTAAGCTTCATGGAATTGCAAGAGATTCAAGTATACAAATTCCTCTTCCGTTCGTTTATACAGAACTGCCAAGTTGCATAGGAGTAATGTTTGTAAATGGTAATATATACATAAATACGGGTAGTGATAGAACTGGTTTAACAGGTGAAATTACTATATATTATACAAAAAACACATAATAGGAGTGATTTGATATGATAAACAAAGATATTAATATAGATGAAAGCGGGGTGTAAACAAAATGGATAACAATTCAATTTTACTCCTGCTTGGTTTTATTGTAACTTTAATTTCAGTAATGACGCCAATTATTAAACTAAATAGTTCTATTACAAAATTAAACGCAACAATAGATAGTCTAGATAGAAACATGGCGAAAAGTCAAGCAGATATAAAAGAACATGATGAAAAAATAAATGATCATGAGACAAGAATAACAGTTTTAGAAAAAGAAAAGAGGTGATAGTATGAAAAAACTACTAGATGTTAAGAGTATTGTAACATTAGCATTAACACTTGTATTTTGTGTACTAGCGTGTAGAAAAATAATAAACGCAGAACAATTTCTAACAATATTTACAACAATAATTGCATTTTATTTTGGAACACAATATCAGAAAAATGTAGAAACTAAAAATCAAGAAAATAACGAAAAATAGCAAGGTGTAATTACTATACCTTGCTTATTTTAAAGCCTTATTTTGGCGTATAGGAGGTCGATTTTTATGCAAAAATTGGCTAAAAAATGGATAAGTAGAAGAATTATAAAAATTCTAAAATATTATCAAAAAACTTTAGAAAATGATAAATTAATTTTTAAAAGCTATTTGGAACAAACAATATATTTTGAAATAGAATATATTATAAA
>CAJMOW010000184.1 GCA_905215145.1 uncultured bacterium
ACTCCAACGGTAAAACCATGGGAGCCGGAAACGGTACAATCATTCTGTCCACAACTTCCGACGCAGGAAATAAACTGGTAACCCTTACATTCTCCAGAACACAAACTATCTACGACGTCATTGATAAACTCGCTGAATACGGAATCCAAGCCTCCCTAGATGCGCTCGGTAAATTCACTGTAAACTCCTCTACACTCACCGACTTCGATATATCCGGTAACCTCGGGGAACTACTGATGGGAACTAATTACTCAAAAGACTACGGCACTAGCAATACATACAATATATCCACAAACTTAATACAAACAACTATAGGACCTATGACAAAAGATACACCGCTCGCTGCTTTCGGAATAACAAGCGGAAATATCCTCATTACACAACAAGGCGTTAACTATACTGTAAATATAGATACTACCCAAATCAAAACCGTAGCCGATTTCATGAACCTCCTCGCAGAATACGGATTTAACTCCGATATCGATGCCGCAGGAAGACTCTCTGCGTCTGGTATAGGCGAAAGCTACCTGACCTCAATAACCGGAGGATCAAATATCCTAGATGTGTTCGGACTCACAGACTGGTCTCTCGGTGAAATTACACAAACCTCCGACCACCTCGCTGACTACGAAACTATAGTTAAAGAAACAACCCTGGATACAAAACTAAACCAGCTAACAGATAAAAATGGCAACTCACTAGGCATCACAAGCGGAAATATCTACGTATATCAAGACGGTACCCGATACCTCGTTAATATTAATAACGAAGATACCCTCCAAACCCTTGCCGCCAAACTCTCACAATACGGAATAACAATGGGCCTTGACTCTAACGGAAAACTATACTTTGACGGCACAAATAACAGCTACATGACTACACAAGGAATCTCCTCAGGTGCATCAAATATCCTTGCAAAACTTAATATTGCGGATAACTGGAATACCCGATATGACTCTATTAGCGAAAACCTTGAATACACCGTAGAAGTCGATAACAGAATTGACGGTAATACAAAATTAAGCGAACTGCAAGATAAAGACGGAAATAACCTTAATATCTCAGAAGGAGCTTTCTATGTCTACAACAACGGCGTTCGTACTACAGAATACATAACCGCCGATATGACAGTAAATGACTTCATGGCTCTGCTAGCCCGAAATGGCCTTATAGCAGATATCTCCGAAGACGGCTCAATATCCGTAGGCGCATATAATAACACATACCTCGCTACATCAGCAACTTCAGGAGCTAACTCAAATATAGTATCTACACTCTTCGCTGAATGGGATTTCGTTAATATCTATACATCCAACGGACTCACTATCCCTAAAGACGTCATCAAAGCCGTTACCAGAGATACTAAACTCTCAGATATCAACGAAGGAACATATCAAGATGGCTTCATAACCGTAGTCAAAGACGGTATACAAACAAACATAGAACTCACCGCAGACGATACTATAGGAACACTAATGGATCAGCTGGCTCTCTATGGCTTTGAATCAGTACTTAACGAAAATGGACAGCTGATACTTAAAAATACAGGAAATAGCCTGCTCCAAAAATATACAGGAACCGGACAAGCTTCAAATGCTCTAGAACTGCTCGGAATTGACCTAAATAACTGGATCCAGACAAATACCTACGAAAGCGAAACGCTTAACGTTGTAACTACTACCACAATCGACTCCGATGTAACAAGAGATACTCTACTTGCAAAACTGGGAGTTACAACAGGCGAATACTACATCTACAATAACGGCGTAAAATATACCGCATACATCTCCACCGGAGAAACAATGGGCTCATTCCTCGATACCCTAAAATCTTTCGGAATAGAAACATCACTCGTTTCCGACGGAGATAGCTCAATTCTTACTATCATAGGTTCAGGTGACTCATACATAACTAAGTCCAATAGCACTACTAACGCCTCTAACGTTGTAGAAAAACTTTTCGGCTCCAATAACCATAATACCAGCTATAAATACGAAGGACTTGAACAAACATCAACACTAGTAACCACTTTTACCGCCGCAACAGAAGATACACTACTCAGCTACTTCAATAAACCGTGGGGAAGCGATACCCTCAAAGCTGAAGGATCACTCGCGATTATAGTTAACGGGGAAAATGCAAAAATCGAAATTACCGAAAACGAAACCTTCGGTTCATTGATTAAAAAGTTTGAAGCACTTGGACTCGAAGCTTCTATGACCTCTGACGGACAATTGATTATACAGAGCGGATTCGATACTTTCACTATAGATCAGGCGAATACAGACTCAAGTATTATGGCCACAATAGGACTGCAATACCATCAGGACTTAGGAGGATTCGCCGCTAGCTCAGAAACCACTAAAGCTACAACTACACAAATAGAAGAAAAAACTCTTTCTGTAGCCAATTACGCAG
>CAJMOW010000185.1 GCA_905215145.1 uncultured bacterium
TCAACAGAACCTCTACTAAGGGCATCCAGCATCAAGGTTCTAATAGCTAGGACGGTACTTATTCAATCACCTACCGCCAATGGTGTACTTGCAACCGTACATTATTATGATACAGATTTTTTCTATAACCGTCAATAGAAAGTGAAGAAATGTAAATACAAAATTTTACCTGTTCCTCACCAATCTCTCTTTTAATCTCTAGCTAAAATTTCAGTTTGATGACAGTTCAAACTTTGTCATGATAATAAGGTCAATGTAATCATCGGGGTATCTGTATAATTTATTACTTCCTATACTTCTATATATAGGATATTTATATTAAACTTGTTCTTTTTTTGTTTTTCTCTCCCCCGCCGGTACAAAATTTAACATTTATTGCGCCTGCTCCACTCTCTAATCTTTTCTAGTTCTTCCTTTTGCTTCCGGTCAGCCTTAGTAGCTATCGACCAAATATAGTATCCGACCATTACCGCGGACAATATTAGAAATAAAATGATTGCTATTTTAAACTTTTCCCATAAAAATACCAGAACACAGGCAAGAATAAACATCCCTATAATGCCACTTTCCCATAAGAATGCTAATAAAACACTTAAAGTGAAAATATCCATAATTATTTCCCTTCCTTTTTATTAGTAACAGGTTCAAAGTAAATACCATTTCCGTATTGTTTTAGTTCGTCCGCATAATCCGCATCCCAAAAAATACGCTCCAATTTTTCTAATTCTTTTTGCTGCCTATCAATTATGTATCCGTCTTCTGTAATAGTTATTCCACTTAAAGTAAATAATAAACTTATCAACCAAGTCATAATTAACTCCAATCTAGTAAACTAAACAAATAATTAAAAACCAAATAATTATAAATATAATAAACATTATTTACCACCTGTTCTGTTTTATTTGCTAAAACTATTTATGCACAACGAGAAGTGATTGCAAGATGTCTAAAAATTTATTCTTTATAATCTTTCCCAACATAACGATATTTCCCATGTTCCAAAGCTTTAAAATAATGCGGTTGTGTTTCCCAGTCAATCCCATTATTTCTTATATTATGGCAGTAATCTGACGGTATATAACTGTCGCGCGGTCTTCCATATAATCCGCTTAAAGTATCCTTAAACCATTTTGTAGTAAATTCTAGCCCTAGTGGCATTATTGATAGTAGTTTCTCAATTTCTATTTCAATTTGTCTTGTCATATAAACCTCTTTATACTATTTCAGTAACTAAAATTTTAAATACTCCGTGGGGTTTATTGAAGTTGCAGAAATCTTGCCAATGTATAAAATAATCATTTTTTAAAAATACCGGCGGATTATGTTTTTTATTGTAATCGGAAGTACATTCATGCCATTTCTTTATACCTTTGTTGATTGTTATACCGTTCTCTAAAGAAAATTCATAATCTGTCTGTTCAGTATTTACAATTTTTTGCCAAGTCCGGCTTTGATTGGTGATTGTAATAGCATAACCAACCAAAAAATTTGTTTCAGTTTCTTTGAAATATTCAATTCTGGAAATATCTTTTATGTGCCCATATTTAGTTAAATCATTTGCACTTTGGTCTTTTAAGTTGAATATCAATCCATTCCAAATCTGTTCAAATTTACTCGTTTTATATTTTAATTCTATTGGAATATATCCGCCGAAGCTGTCAATTACTAACAAATCTATATTTCTATTTTTGCCTTCATAATTTTTCAAGGGATATTCAATACAAATTGTGAATTGGTCTTTATATAATTCTTTAATTTTCCAAGCTAAGTAAAACTGAAATTCAAGTTCGCTACAGAACAACGGATTTGTCTTTGATAGTTCCTGCAAAACCCTATAAATATCAAATTTAGTTTTAGCTGTTACATTTAAAACCATTCTCAATCCATTTTTTAGGTAAAAATTTGTATAAAAATTACCCATTCTGTAATAAATTCTATCAATTAAGTAAATTTAAGTCAAATATTTACCTCATTTCCCATTCTGAATTGTCAAAATACTTAATAAAATTGAAAGAGAGGTTTATATGAATATTAAAAATTTGTTCGGTCGTAAAATTAAAGAGTATCGTAAAAAAAGAAATCTAACGCAGGCGCAACTTGCAGAGCTTGTGAATGTAGATGACAAACATATAAGCTGTATTGAGAGCGGTAAAAACTTTCCTTCTGCTGATTTAATCGAAAGACTTGCAACATCTTTAGAAGTTGAGCCTAAAGACTTATTTGAATTTTACTACCTGCAAGAAACCGCCGACCTAAAATCAGATTTAATCTCAATGCTTGATAAACTAAATCAAGACGAATTATCACTTGCGCATAAATATGTGCGGACATTCTTGCTAAAATAATTCTCGGTAATTTTATACCTCAC
>CAJMOW010000186.1 GCA_905215145.1 uncultured bacterium
ATACGACTTGCCATCTTCTCCTTCTTGAACACATCCGTTAGCCTGCAAGAAGCTAATAATGAACTCCATAGGGATATGATAACTATCTGTAACAAGCATACCGTTACTTATATGGTAACGTTCTTTTCTTTCTAATCTAGTGGGATTACCGTTTAGAGTAATCTCACCAGAATATTCATTCTCTTTATCAGGTTTAATTCCCTTTATGTAAATAGAACTACCTGATTCGGCTAAGTAGACCTGTTGTATTACGCTCATAGTTCTGGAACATCTGAACGGTCATCATAATAGCCTTCATCCCCAACGAGCTGAGCCAAGCATCCGTGCATATACGGAACTAATTCCGGTCTTTCTCGATAAGTTCGGAATAAAAGCCAACTCATGCTCATAGAGTTTCCAGTATGTCCGTTATCAAAGAACTGAAGTTTGTCCTTAATAGCATCAACTAAGTCGTATAAGCTCTCATATTGCTTCAAGAAGTCTTGATACTGTTCATCACCGAAATCTTGGAAAAATTCCGAGAATGAAAGAGCCTGCTTTATACATAACATTTCATACTCAAACAAGTCATCCTCTTCGAAGGAATGGTCGGTTGCAGCTGAGAATAGACGATTAAATCGTTCGATTCTGTTTTGAAACTCTACAGGGAGAGTTTCTTTGGTAAGATTTTCGTAATTCATAATCTAAAAATTAAGTATCTAATTAATTACTAGTAGCGGGAGAGGGACTCGAACCCTCGACCTTCAGGTTATGAGCCTGACTAGCTACCTCTGCTAACACCCCGCGATATTACAAATGTTTTTTAAATATTTCACAATGATTGTATTCACCTCCCCAACGTATGGGATATTCTTCCTCCTTGGCTTTCTTATAGCCTTCGGCTTCCTTTTTATCCAGAAATATCTGACACTCAGTTTTATAGTTCTGAGGTGCATTAGCTGGATGATAATTTACTACGACTACGTATACTTTCATAATTATTTAATTTTGTTGTGGACACGCAGGGACTCGAACCCTATCTTCCGGTGTGCAAAACCAGCGCTCTAGCCATTTGAGCTAACGGCCCATGTTTGAGATTTTCTTTTTAATTGGTGACATAACTCATAAATTTCCACTGTTAGGATTCCATAACCTAACATCACCAGATAAGTCTTTAGTTAGTTATATTCTGGATACATAAGTTTGTAACTATATATCTTTTAACGGCAACCATCCGTTTAACAATTCTCAAGTTCAGCTTGCCTATTATAACTACGCAGGGACTGGCTTCGACTTATTAGCATAAATGCTAACAGACCCCGACTGGATTTTTACCTTGCCAGGTTAGTATTTACTTAATAATTACTTTCTTAGCGCTTTCTCTAGCTTTAGCTTGCCTAATCTTATAGTCTCTAACTACTTCCTTCATATGGGTATTAAATTCTTTCATATCCTCCCATGATACAGGATTAGATAGTTTAGGCTTAGTAAATATGCTATAACTTTCTAGGCTTTTCATTTTCTTCTTTCTGTTTACGAGCCTTCTCACACGCTTTCCGTCTCATTACGTATGGACAATCACAGCACCCACTGGCAGGATTATACCAACAACAATAATCACACTGATGCATATCTAACAGCAAATTGTTTATTTCTCTTTGTTAATACTTTAATCGCTTCCCATATGTCCTTAATATCATTTGGAATTTCACCTTTCTTGTCCATCATATTCCTCTTTCTACACTCTCTAGACACTTCCCTAAGAACTCGTCTTTTGATAGTAGAGTTAACCTTCCTTATCTTCATACAAATCTAGTTTTTCAAATCTAACAAAATGTCCACCGCCTTGTTGAGGCGGAAGTATCAAGTTTGGGAAGCGACTACTCCATAGTGCTAATCCAAGAGGAGACGTGCTTGTAAAAAACTCTCCAAGTTCCGATATAGGTTTTTTCAGTTCTCTAAGCTTTTCCGAAATTTCCTTATACCTTTTACTCTTTTTATTAATCCCACTTCGCTGTGCCTCTAACTCAGCTATATTATCTAATATAGGTTTGACAATAGACTTGTAGTCTTCCTGAGTTATTAACAGCTTAACTTGACTTATACCATTTGCATAAG
Source organism: uncultured bacterium (assembly GCA_905215145.1). The sequence continues at coordinate 2,098 of CAJMOW010000186.1, forward strand.
TAAGTTTAAACTTTCCAATAGGTTGTACTATCATATCTAATTAATTAAAAATTGGTGGATGCTAGCCGTTTCTATTCCACCATTGCGTACTACAGTGCTAGCTACCGTCTAGACGACTCTCTTCCTCACATCGGTCTAGAGTTTGCTGGATTACTATTGCTTAGTTAAAAACTAAGGAGGGTTCAGCAAAAAGGCGTATGGTGCAGGATTCGAACCTGCGATGGGATTTCTCACGGCGGGTTAAC
>CAJMOW010000187.1 GCA_905215145.1 uncultured bacterium
ATATTTTGTGTAACGGTACTACCTCAAATATCAACTTTATTATCTTGATTTAGAGTTACTCCTGGAAACACTGTAATATTTAACAATAAATCATAATATTTAAATTCATAATCATCAAATTGTGTTCCTTGTTCTTCTTGCTTAATCTTAGTAGTAATTATTTTAGGATCTATTTCAATATAAGAAGTATTAGTCTCTGATATTAAAGGTAATACATATCCCGAATAATCTGATACATATTCTAATCCAACTATTCCACTATCTTCAATGGGCAGACTGTCATCTCATAATAATACTGGACAATTTTGAGAATCATTCGTTGAAAATGTAGAAATTGAATTAATCCTAAATTTATACGTATTAAATAAGTTGGAATTGTATACTATTGCGGCTTTAAAATTATTAATATTATAATGCTTTGCTATCTCTTGTTCACCGCTTATAATAGGTTCTAAAGAAACATCTCATAAGTATTTTGGACTACTGAAATCATCGATTTTTAATAAATGTATTCCTATATCAGATTTACTTGCAAATACAGCACCTAAACGTTTTGCTCTTTCTCGATCTAATGAATAAAAAATATTATTAATATTTGCAGAATATAACGGGGTTCAAGTATATTCAGTTATCCATTTATCTAGACGCTCATTATAACACAAATTCCAAGTTAAGTTACCGTTATAGAAAGTAAACATAACATCTCCTTTATACATGTTAAAATGAGTTTTAACATTTCTAGATCCTATAACAGGGTATTTTTCTAATTCTTTTAGGTTAATATTATCATTTAAAAAACGTTGAACCTTAAAATCGGAAAGTAACTCAAGACCTTTATTTTCACTAAAGCGCCATATTTTCTTAGCGTACGTATCTACTCCATAAATTCCTAATGGAGTTCTAACAATTGATTCTTTTCATATACTTCCAAAATCAGGAGAAATTAAAGTAATTTGATTTTGTAAAACTCCTGCTCCATACATGTGTATAGACTGTCCAGTATTTGTTGATATTAAAGCCTTTTCATTAATTGGAATTATTCCTAATCCATGCTCAAATACACAGAAGAGATTAACACCTCAAGGTAACAATTTTACAATTGCACCATACTGTCTATCCAAATCTTTATAAGATAAACCCTGAAATATTCTATATGCATTTTGAAAACTATCTTCTACTTGTACATTACTAAACATTACTCTAGTATCAAAAAGTTCTTTAACATAAGGAACATGTGGAACAATTTGATAACGTTTAGCACTTAAAGAAGTGGAATAACCTTCGTTTAGGATAAAACTTTCAGGTACTTTACTTGTTGAAAAAACATTATCGCCTTTTAAAGGATAAAACGATCTATTATTTCCCATTAAGGCTGCTTCTTCAGTATGTGTAGTATCCTCTGATCTTAATCCTAAATTATAATTAGATAATACTTTAAACGTAATTCAAGAACCAATTGGAACTGTATTAACATCAGCTCTATTAATATTACTTCAGGAATCCTTATTCATACTAGTTAATCCTGAATAATTATCTAATCATGTATTTGGATTTACAATTATTTCTGTTACAGGAGCGTCAGAATCAATAAAATTTCTTTGTAATCGTAATGTTATAGTATTAGTAAAACAATCTCCTCTATAACCATCGATAACACTATCTGTTATAAAGGTATTTATATCGTATCTATCTGTAATTGCATAATAAGCAGATTGATCATTTGCTCTAATTGTAAAATATTGCTTTAAAAATAATGTTGAATAATTAGAAATTCTAATATTATAAATACAGTTATCATCTAATTGCACATTTGTTGCCACAAACGGAACATAATTACCTCTTGCTAATTTATAATTGTTTCAGTTATAACTTTTTTCAGATACAAATACAAATTGAGATACATCTTCTGCAGAACCCGCTCTAGTAGTAAATCCCTTCTGATCTATAAATTTCAAGGGAGTATCATCAGGAACAAATAATAGTTTAGATTTAAAAATTCCACTATCTAAAGTAGCTTCTTTAAATGTTCATTTATACCTCCTAGTAACTTGATTTACCTTTCCTGAAATAAATTTGGATAAAGTATATTCAGCTCCATTAAAAGTAGATTGTAGTGAAGGATTTACACAAGCATCTAAACATAATAATGCAGAAGAACCTTTATTATTTATTTTTATAATTCTATCATTATATGATGTTGTAAGAACTGCTGAAGTTTGACTTATGAAACTTTCTGTTTCATAACGGCTAGTATTATCATTA
>CAJMOW010000188.1 GCA_905215145.1 uncultured bacterium
CTATTATTGCAATTATATAATAAATATCTTAGTACAACATGTCCTTTACTATTATTTTTTATATAATATCTACAGTTATCAATTAAATCCAATATTCCAGTTGTTGTTGAATTACTTTTTATTTTTTCTTTTATTTTTTCTTTTATTTTATCATAATATATATCATTTATTGTTGCTAAATCTAATAAACTATATTGTGCTTTTGTTAGTAAGCTCATAACTTCTGTATATTCTTTGTTGTTAGCTTTATATTTTTTATTAATTCCAAAAACCTTATAAAAATTATTTATTTCACATTCTCTTATAGCAACAGACCAGTTGTTTATTATATTTATTGCCATGTCTCTTCCAAGAATATTTACTTTTGCTTTAACAATAGACAACTTTATTGAATAATTTGGCATAATATGCATTCTAGTAAATGCTATAATTTTATCATACTTATTAACCTTATCTTTAGCTGGTGATAAAGTAACTTCATAATATATTTTTCCATTAACAAAAAAAGTTTTTAATTTTTGCACATAATATTTATCCCCATTGAATTGATCAGATGTATTAATTGGAACCTGTTTTATTACATTAGCAACCTTTTTATAATAATCACTAAAAGTACTATCTAAATCAAGTGGAAAATCAGTTATATTATTTAGAATATCTATGCTATAAAATATCTTCATATAATCCTTCAATAATATTAGATATTTATAATATTTAAGCATAAGCCTTTCTGCAGAATCGTTGTTTTCTATATAGTGTGACCTTGATATCTGCAGATAATAATGGAATCTTTCAATAAATTTTATTTTTCCCATACTTTTTATATAATCTAATGCAATTCTAACGGTTCCATTATCGTAATTAATTGTTTCTGTTTTGCCTGTTAAATATATCTTAACAGCAATATATTCTACAAAGGTTCTTAATGCATTTAATAAGTTTTGAGATAAGAATCCGCGGTCATCATCAGAAAATTTTTTTATATTTCGTTCAATATTTGAATTAGATTCCATTATTCTTTTATCTATACTATTAAAATCATATTTTTCTTCAATTTTTATCATATTAATTAGTCCTTTCTCATATAATGTAAAAAGCAAAATAATTCTGTAATATATAATTACTATTATTTTGCTTTTCTTTAGTTTATTTATTTCCAATATAATATTTAATCATTTCTGTGTATTGATCTTGTGCATTTAAACAAGTATCTATTAAATAACCTTTTTCTTTATTAGTTTGATATCGATTTAATCCCCTATAGTAGAATAATTTATCTTTATCTAAAATAATAAATGGTACTATATTATTTTTCAAGCATTCTTTAAAATCAATTATTCTACCAACTCTACCATTTCCATCTTGAAATGGATGTATCTTTTCAAATTTAGAATGAAATTCTATTATTTCATTTATTGTTATTTTATTTAATTCCCCATACCATTCTAATAATTTTTTCATATCTTTTTCAACATTTTTCGGTTCCGTAGTTTTAAGTCCTCCTACTTCATTAGGTAATTTTTTATAATCTCCAACTATAAACCAATCTTTCCTACTATCTGACGTTCCCTCTTTTAATATTTTGTGAAATTCTTTTATCATTTTTTCTGTTAATTTTTTATCTGCTATTTCTAACATATAATCAACTAATTTAAAATGATTAGCAGTTTCTAACACATCATCTAAATCTGTTACTGAGTCTTTTTCTGCTAATAATGTGTTAGTTTCATAAATATATCTAGTCTGATCTTCTGTAAGTTTACTTCCCTCAATATGATTAGTATTATATGCAAAAGTTATTTGAGTATTATGATATAAATTACCTTTTAGTTTCATTTTTTTTTGTTCTCTTAATACTTCTAAAATATTTATTCTTGATATATCAAAAGTATCTTCTTTTATCAATTCATCTACTGATACTTCAAACAAGTCAGCTAATTTCTTTAATGATTCTATATTAGGTTCTAAAGTTCCAGCTTCATATTTGGAAATAGTTGCTGCTTTTACTCCTAATGTTTCTGCAACTTCATTTTGAGTCATTTTTTTATTTTCTCTATATAATTTTATCTTTTCTCCTAACATAATAAAAACTCTCCTTTTTGATTATAATAATATTATATCATATTATTTCCGAAAAAGAAAGCTTTTATTTATGTTTTGTGTAATTATTTCCAAAAAGGAATTTGTTTTATTATTCTTTATTCATATTTTCTTTTAAAGTTTTTC
>CAJMOW010000189.1 GCA_905215145.1 uncultured bacterium
TATTATTATGGAAACTAAAGTTGCTAAAAAATCTGTTGAACCTAAAGTTGCTAAAAAATCTGTTGAACCTAAAAATGATGAATCAAAAGTATATATTGGTCAAGAAAAAATAGAAGATTCTAATGCTACCGAACAAGAAAATACTCCTACAAATAGTAAAGGAAGAACTATTAAAAATATTCCTAATCACATTACTGAGCTTGCTCTTATTGTTAAAAACAATGCTCAAATTCGTCGATATACTGCAATTGCTATTATTAATTATCTTTGTCAGAAAGGAGAAATTAGTAAAATTTCAGCAGAAGAACAAGCTAAAGGTAAAGGTAATTATGTAAATTTCCTTTGGGATAAATTTACTGTTAAAAGTAATGGTCTTTCTCGCGATTATCGTTATACTGAAAAGTTCTTTATTACAGCTTTAATTGGTTCGTTTACTTCTTTTGCTGCAAATTCTAAAGAAGTTATTATTAATTTTCTTAAAGAAGAAAATGCAGATTTTAATATTGAATAATATATTATGTCTAATATAGAAGAAAATGAAATAATTATTAATAGTGAATTATTAAATAATGATTTTGATGATCTTGCTTTTGAACCTGAAACTATTAAAGGTGATGAAGACAAAGAATCTGCTATTAAATATGATTATTAATTAATAAATAATATTATGAATAAGTTTTGGTGGTCAGTTATTATGATTGCAGCTATTGTAATCGTTGCTATTATTGATATTAAAACTATGCCTATTTGGGTAGTTATTGTTAATGTAGCACTTGGTATTGTAGCTGCATTTGCAGCTTTTAGAATTGGAAAAATTCAAAAGCAAGTAAAGTAATAGTCCGTGAACTTTCCTCTACGGGGGAAAATCAAAAAGCTCTAATTTAACTATTTTAAATAGCTATGAGTAGTTATGTTTCGATAGGCAATTGTACTAATTATATTATAGTTATTTGAAATAGTTATTTTATTGAACTATGGTGTAATGGTAACACACAAGATTTTGGTTCTTGGATTTCTGGTTCGAGTCCAGATAGTTCAACTAATATTAATTATTAAATTTATATTATTATGAAAACTAATAAATTTATTGAAAATTCTACGAAAGAATTACTTGATAGATTAAAAGAATCATTTGCTAATAAAAATGTAGAATATAAAGAAAGTGATCAACTTGCTTTATTAAGAAGAATTTCTAATATCAAAATGAGTATCTGTGCTGCAGAAATACATATTATAGAACTATTACAACAAAATGCTATAGATATAAAAGTATTAACTAATGCTACTGAAAAATATAATAAATTAAGTGAAGAATTAACTATTCTTAATAGTTATAAAACTATTTTTGGTATTAATTAATATAATATTGGGCCTTTAGCTCAAAGGTTAGAGCAAATGACTCATAATCATTAGGTTGTAGGTTCAAGCCCTACAAGGCCCACAAGTACTATTACTCATTCTAATAAAAATAATATTACATCTTCCGTTATTCGATATGTCATAAGATTATTTGCCACTTCTTTCTTTAATATTATTTTTAGAGTAATAGTACTTTTTAATTTTAATCTTATTATTAATTATTAGCTCGGATGGTGGAATAGGTAGACACGCCGGACTTAAAATCCTGTGGCCAGCAATGGCCGTGCGGGTTCGATTCCCGCTCCGAGTACAATTACATATACTAAAGTTTACTTTAAATGTTTAACTAAAAACTTTAAAACCATGTTACTTCCTTTAAACTTTAAAACTTCTAAAAGCATAGCTTTAAGTATTATTAAAATTGGTCAATCTTATTCTATAAAACCATGTACTATTGTAAATGGTTTTGGTATGGATGAAATTGATAGTAGTTTTATTTTTACTGAAGCTGACGAGAATTCTTTTTCTCCTATTCCTGTATTTGATTTTGATGAAAAATTTAATACAATAGGAGAAGATTTACTTATTTGTCTTGAAGAAGTATTAGCTAAACTTAAAGATGAGTTTAGTTAAATATAGTTAAGAGAGAAAGATATTAATCTTTCTCTCTTTATTTTATATAAATATATAATTATAGTAAAGTAACAAAAAAAATAATTTTATGGAAGGTATTCTTAATTTAGAAAATTGGAGAAAATTTGGTAATGATTGGGTTGGATATTATATATATCCTATTGCGAGTAAAGTAGCTTATGAAATTGTAATAAATTTTCATTATTTGGATACAC
>CAJMOW010000190.1 GCA_905215145.1 uncultured bacterium
GATTTGATTAAATCTCTCTGATAAGTTCATTATATCATTTTCCTAGATATTTTCAAGGGAGTATGGAAAAAAATATCAAAATATGTTATTATTATAATGGATTTATATCATTAAAATTATGATACTTTTTATTTATTAAAAATGGAGGCAAAAAATATGAATAGAAATAATATAATAGCTGAAATACAAGAAAAAGATTTAGAACAATTACAAAAAATTATGAAACAAGTTTTTAATAGTAGCGATTCAAAAGCTCAAAGATTTTATGAAGTATCTAAAAATAACAGCGATATTTATGTATTAGGATATTATATAGAAAATAATTTAGTTGGAACCGTAACTTTAAATATTTTAACAATGCCATCCGGAAAAGAAGCAACTATTTGGAATTTAGCTGTTCTTGAAGAATACAGGAAATCAGGAATAGCAACTAAATTAATGATTAAAGCAGAAGAAATTGTTAAAAAATATGAAGATGTTGGTCGTATTTGGTTATTTAGTGGAGTTCAAAGAAAAGAAGCACATAAATTATATAATAAATTAGGATATGTTTCACAAAAAGCAGTAATGTTTAATGGTACAGTTAAATCTAATGTTACATTTGGAAAAGGTAAGAAAAAAATTACGAATAAAAAAATAGAAGAAGCTATAAAAGTTGCACAAGCAGAAGAATTTATAATGAAATTAGATAATAAATATGATTCACATATAGCTCAAGGTGGAACCAACATTTCTGGTGGGCAAAAGCAAAGAATTTCAATAGCAAGAGCAATAGCAAGAGAACCGGAGATTTATATTTTTGATGATTCTTTTTCCGCACTTGATTATAAAACTGATTCACAATTAAGAAAAGAATTAAAAAAATATACTAAGGATGCAACAACACTAATAGTAGCTCAAAGAATTGGAACGATAATGAATGCTGATAAAATAGTTGTACTTGATAAAGGAGTTATTGTAGGAATTGGAAAACATAAAGAATTATTAAAAAATTGTGATGTATATAAAGAAATTGCATATTCACAATTATCAAAGGAGGAATTAGAAAATGAATAATAAAAAACATATAAAAAATGGTCCTCCTGGAATGAATGTACCAGACAAAGCAAATAATTTTACATCAGCTATGAAAAGATTATTTAACGAGTTAAAAAGTTTTAGAATATTAATATTTTTTGCGTTCATAGTAGCAATACTTAGTGCGATATTATCAATAATTACCCCAAGCAGATTATCTGATTTGACAGATAACATTCAAAGTGGATTAGTTATAAATACAACAAATATGAAAACTATAACAGAAAAGATAAAAAGTGGTATAAATGATAATATAGTAATTGATGGAAAAACAATAACTATTGAAGAACAAATTGAATTTGCTAAAATATTATCAACACTAAATGAAAATTCAACAGCAAATGATTTATATAAAAAAATAGATGAAATGCCTACATCTATACAAGAATTAATTAAACCAAACATGAATATAAGCAAGATAAAAGAAATAACTTTATTATTAATATTTTTATATGTATGTAGTGCATTATTTACATATATACAATCAATCTGTATGGCAAATGTTTCAAATAAATTTGCTAAAAAATTAAGAACTAACATAAGTAAAAAGATAAATAAATTACCACTTAAATATTTCGATAATCATCAATCTGGTGATATTTTATCTAGAGTTACAAATGATGTAGATACTATTTCACAATCAATGAACCAATCACTTGTATCACTGGTAAGTAATATTACATTATTTGTTGGAACAATTATAATGATGTTTGTAACAAATTGGGTTTTAGCTTTAACTGCAATTCTTTCAAGCCTTATAGGTTTTTTAGGAATGATGCTAATTCTTAAAAATTCACAAAAATACTTTATTCAAAGACAAGAAGAACTTGGAAATTTAAATAGTCATATTGAAGAAATATATTCTGGACTTCAAGTAGTTAAGGTATACAATGGAAAAGAACAATCAGATAAATTGTTTGATGAATATAATGAAAAAGTATGTAAAAGTAACCAAAAAAGTCAATTTTTATCAGGACTTATGCAACCTATAATGAGTTTTATTGGAAACTTTGGATATGTTGCTGTTTGTATAGTAGGAGCACTTCTTACTTTAAATGGACATATTACATTTGGTGTTATAGTTG
>CAJMOW010000191.1 GCA_905215145.1 uncultured bacterium
CGTAATAGCGAGTTGATTAAAAATAATAAAATGTTAATTAATAAATTGAATAAATATGAGTAGTTACTTAACTATATATGGTGTTCCTAAAAATGAAGGTAAGCCTATAGATATTGTTAGCTTTAGTCGGTCCCACTGTGTATATAGTGCAATTTGCGATGAAGTTAATGTGGCATGGGCTGGAGAAAGTGAGGTATATACCAACTTGAATACTTCAGACTTAGATGGAGTTATTCATAGTATTGAAGAGGATATAAAATCTTCTGCTGAGAGATTAACTCTATATGAAAAATATGCTGCCAATAATCCAGATTATATTGAGGAGATTATACTCTTAAAGGAGTATCTAGAGGAGCTTACTACTAGTAAAAATTATTGTGAGTTTCTACGGTATATCATATCGTGGACATCTTTAGGCTTTTCTGACTTCAGTCAAATTTGTTGTAACGTAGGTTAACATGAAATTTAAATTAGAATTTACATTTGATATCTCCGATAGCTCGTTATTGATAGACGCTAACGATGGTAGATCTGAAGAATATACTAGTTTAGAAGATGTACCAGAAGATACTCTGATGGACGTGGTATATAATTATCTAGATGGAGTTATAGAAGGTATAACTTACGACCAAATAACTGTTAAGAAATTATGAAAAGGTTTTTAATTCATGTTTCTACATATTGGTGTGGAATGGATGATACATTTAGAGCAGTCGCTGAATCAGAGATGGAGTTATGGGATTTAGCCGAACAACTAGCTTATGATAACTTTCAAAGCTACAGCTGTGAGAACGATATAGCTGAGGAAGAAGGCTATGACCCAGATGAAATGGAAGAAAGTGACTGGGATGAATTATGGAGTAGAGTAGACGAGAGTACCTACTATAGTTTTTCCATAGAAGAATGTGAAGATGACGAAGAATGGAATGAATATAGCGGAGAAATCTATGGAGAAGACAAGGTTTTACAATAGAGAGGATTTGAAGGCTAAAGATGTAGCACGTCTTATTAGCATATGGGAAGGAGAAGCTGGAGAGTCTTTTACTGACTATTGTAACTTCTCGCGAGAAGCCGATAAAAACTTCTTACTATTCTTAGCAGAGAAGTATCCAATACTTTACGATTATCATTGTAAGGTTGCAGGCAATGACTGGCTAGACCATTGTATTCAGTATGTAGTTGACCACTGTGGGGAGTATCTTACCCAATGGGTTCCTGCTGAAGAGTATCGTCTCTCCTGGCAGTTAGAAGAGATGGCAATATACCCTCTTGCTGATTTTATTCTAAAGGATGATGGAGCATGGGAGGACTTTGTAGACTTCTTCACAAGTGAAAAAGAAACTGCAAGTGGAACTCCCTATATTGACTGCTATGATATTAGAGAATTATTTGAAAATGGAGATGTTTAAGTTTTACGAAGTAGGAGGTAAGGTACGGGATGAACTTCTCGGCCTTACTAATAAGGATATTGATTATGTAGCAGTTCCATGCGAGGAAGCTTTAAAGGAAAACTTGACTACCTGTGATATGTTTCAGTTATTATGGGAACATTTAATAGCAGAAAAGTTTGAAATCTTCTTAGTAACTCCAGACTGCTATACAATTCGGGCTAGGTTTCCGGAGGGCTATAAGTATCAAGGGGTAGCTGATTTTGTAATGGCTCGTAAGGAGGTGGGGTACATTCCAGGTACTAGAACTCCAATAGTTGAGCCAGGAAATCTCTATGATGATTTATTACGTAGGGATTTTACTGTTAATGCTTTAGCTAAAGACCCTGATACTGGAGAAATCATTGATTATTTTGGAGGTCTTAAAGATATTAAGGAGAAACTTCTTAGGACCCCATTACCTCCTATTATAACCTTTGATGATGACCCTTTAAGGATTCTCAGAGGCATAAGATTCTCTATTACCAAGAGACTACGGGTATCTGAAGATATGTGGCAGGCTATGAAGGCTTATGACTATTTAGACAAAATGCCAGTAGTATCTGAGGAGAGAATAAGGGAAGAACTGACAAAGTGCTTTAAGTGTAACTCATCTTTAACTCTAGGGTGGTTATCTGAACTCACTGATTTA
>CAJMOW010000192.1 GCA_905215145.1 uncultured bacterium
GACATTATCTTTTCTACAGGTATATTAGGATTTCTAAACTCTCCTGGCTTTAGAGGAGGATCAATAGGATTTCCCGCAGTTAGAATTGTTCCTATATATAATTCAGGATTTTTTGTTATACTGTTAATATTTAAGAAGTATAACTTATCATTAACTTTTGAATTAGCAAACATAACCATAAAATATTTTAAAGTAAAAAGAGAAGAATACATTTACATATATCCCTCTCTTATGAAATCTAAATTCTAGCGTTCTTCTCTTTTATATCTTGTACCTATTGGAAAGGCAATCCTTACTTTTACATAACCTGTACTATCAATTACAGTGTCTATGGGTTTTCCATCTAACTTAAAATTACCTAAATTACTAACTTCATAATGATTTTCTGTTCCTTCAATAGTTTTTCATATTTCCATAATATTACATTTAAAATTATATCTGCAATATTACTAAAAATTTAGGACATTTCAAATAGACTTGATAAATTTTTTTAACGGATTATTTCACATAGCTGCTCCGCCAAACATTCCACCACCGTTAGCTAAAGCGGCTGTCTCTAAACCTTTATCGTTATCTCGAAGTAATGCTACTGTTGCTGGATCAAGACTTTTATTATTGTTATTCATTAATGCAGCGACTAAATTAGCATCAAGACCACTTCCAGATGTAGGAACATAGTGTTTTTCAATCACATTTTCCATCATAATATAAAAAGTTAAAAGGTTAATAAATATTATTACATATATGTAATGTTACAATTGCACTACAGATATAGAAATAATTTTATTAACCTTTTGCTTAAGTCAAAAAATATATTATGTTTTTATAATTTTTTTATATAAAAATCTAATTCAGTCGAAAACATATCATAATCATTTCGAAAATTAGAATCATTAAAGTATAATTCTTTTGCTTTATTACATCAATATACTACACTCGAATGTCCACAGTTAAACTCTTTAGAAATTAAATTAACTAAATTATCCTTATCGTGTTGTTTTAAACTATAAAATTTATATGCTATTAATTTTTTTATATCTACAATATTACGTTTAGAACTCTTACTTAATATTTTATCTTCCGAAATTTCAAATAATTTACTACAGATACTAACTGCTTTTTTAAAAACTTGAGGAAAATATTTTTGATCCATTAATACATGCTTATATATTAATAATACTTTTAGATTATTCTAGTATATCACATAGTTACTCTACTACCATTTCCTGAAATCATACTTCTAATCTCATAAATATTACCTGTACTTATTTGTCGAATCATTAATGTTCCAGATTCATTAGTTTTCATATAAACTTCTGCATCTATCGTAACTCCCGTTGTAGTTAAAGTAGCATTGTCCCCAGATTCATTAGTAGATTCTATTTCTGATGCTCCTCGGATAGACCATCGTCTATAATCAACTAGTTCTGTTCCTGAAATCGAGTATAGCATTAAAGAAGGATTAGCATTGGCATTTTTTATCAAAGCAACTTTAATATTAGCCTCAGTAATACTTAACGAAATATTTCCAGCAGCAGAAGTAAAAGTTCCTTTTACACTAGTTGGTTTTATATTTGATAAAAGTTTTCACGGAGCTCAAGATTCATCTATTTTTTGTCTATTCCAAATATTATCGTTTGAATCTCAAGCTAATTGATTAACTACATTAGTTTTTGTAAATACAATTAATGTCCCTGAAAGATTATTAGGAGAATTACTAGTAGATTCCTCATAAGAGAAAGTTCCAGAAGATATTTTTTCATTGAGATCAGTTGTTGTATTTCCATTTATTGGAAAATATATACTAGAAAGCTCAAGTATATTTCGGATATTTGTTTTTTCATCATCCGTTAAAGTTGAGATAGATGCGTTATATAATGATAATTTGTCTATTTCGTAACTTTTTTCAGATTTAAATATTCCTGTTGTATTATCAAAACTATCTATTTTTATAGAATTATTTATAACATAATATACTAAAATATCATCAGTTTTATATAGATTAGCTAATACTGTTCCATTTAATGTAATATATTTAATAGC
>CAJMOW010000193.1 GCA_905215145.1 uncultured bacterium
TATTAAGGGGAAAGCCGGTACAGGTACTTTATATAAATAGCCCCCTGGGGTTATTATAAATTCCGACTTTTATATTTGGAGGGTAATTACCTAGATTCCAAAAATTCATAGAGTGAGTGTAGTGGCGGTCCACAACCCCTTTAGTCCCCCCCTGTATATTGATATAAAACTAAAACAAAAACAAAAATCAATTTCCAGTATTAACATTCTAAAATTTTAAGATTATGACACTCGAAGAATTGAAAGACCAGAACGTAAGCGCAGTAGAAAGAGCTAAGGCAGTAGTATCAGCATTGGGACTGAAAGGTGACGAACGCTCAGTTGTTGTCGGCTTGTCAAAGGGCGATAAGTTTAAGTTGGTAGCAATGAATAAGGTAGATTTGCCTGCAAATGCCAACCAACCAAATCAAAGCAACTTTACTCCAATCACATTCAGCACTGACACAGGTGCAACCATTGGTGCAAAACACTTTGCGGGCGTAGAAATCGACGACGATGCTCCGGCAATCGGTTCAACTCCGTTGGAAAATGCCGCTTTCCTTGTTTATTGCATTGACCACAATGTAACATTTAAGGTAGACAAAAAGGTAACGGAAGACATCGAAGCTACCGCAGACCGCCAAGCCTACAAGAAAAATACTTACAAGCTGGTAGTGGAAGACTATGATTAAAAGATTGGGGAGAAATCCCCTTTCTTTTACATACAAATAATCTTTGTAGAAATGGACATAAGAAAAAAGTTTAAGACTATAAAGTGTTTGTATAATTGGGGCATAATCTATGACCCAAAGACTAATGAAAAGTTAAATTTCAAAGCCAAACGTGTTTATTGCGTAACTTCTTGGGCTTGGATTATGACCTATCAAAAGTCAGAAGAAGATATTCCTGAGATAATTAGGATAGTCTTTGTAGATTAACTCTAAGGTACTATGAGTTTTAAATAAAGTGCCCACATGAACCCCATCATCGGAACGTTGGTTAACGGGGAAAACAACATTACAACAAATCAAATCAAAGTTTTTGTTTAGTTTTAGGATTATATCTGGCAGCTTGGAAAGACAAGCAAAATCTTTATACCTATCTGCTAATAGGTTTAGTGTTCAACGCGAAAATTCGGTAAAGGAAGGAGAGAAATTGTCCACTAAAAAGACCCTCAATTTCCGGACTTTTTCCGATTTTCAAAAAATCCGCCAGAGTAGGAGTTATATAGCTCACACTCTCTATGGACATTATTTAGTATTTAGCCTATAAAAAGGCAACAAAAAGCGAGGCTACGCAGAAGAGCCTAACACCAAAAATAACTGCTACAAATTCTATGTGCATATTCGCAAACTTGAGCACTATAGGATTTAGGTTGAGCTGTAAGGATTGGTCACTTATAGCAATATTATGAGTACTGCTGATATGTCAGTGACCGTACATATCACATATAAAATATGTTATACAATTATGTTAGAAGTTGCCAGGTCTAAGAAGCCTGATTAAAATCTCTAGATAGTAAGAGAGAACCTCATAAGGGTTCATTTTCCATCTCGAATCTATTCGCAAGTTTTGAGATTAGCTACCTCAGAATTTAGTGAACGTTGATAACGTTATATGTCTGGAAAACATACTAAATAATCTCCTATCTTATACTAGTTGTCAAGATAGGATTTCCCCATTAGTATAATGCTATTGCGCCTTCCTCTAAAGAAGGAGATTCTGGTTCGAGTCCAGAATGGGGAACTTGGTATTTGAGGACTACAACTACTTGTAGACTCTGTTGCAGTTAAAGATTATAATGGGTACGCCCTGAGACTAATGCAGAGCATCTCTTATGAATAGAGGTGTCTTATCGTGAGATAAGGCAAAGTATTGTGAGATTGAGAGAATTACTAGCTAAAATGTTAGAAGAAGACCCAGATTCAAGTAGCAATATCTACAAAGAAATATGGGGAGCTTATACTGCTGGGATGAACTCCTTGCTCGAGTAGCAACAATTCCAAGCTTGGTGAATTAAAACTAGCTAACCTAATTACTCTTTATAAGGTTG
>CAJMOW010000194.1 GCA_905215145.1 uncultured bacterium
ATTATTAAATAATTCATATAGTCCATATTCGAACTATAGAGTAGCTGCAATAGTACGTATGAAAGATGGAAAAGAATTTAGTGGTGTAAATATTGAAAACTCATCATATGGTGCATGTATTTGCGCAGAAAGGAGTGCTATTGCATCCTCCATTTCATCAGGATACAAAAAAGGTGATTTTGATAAACTATATGTTATGTGCGGAGATAGTAATAAAATAAGTACTTGTTGTTTTATTTGTAGACAGGTTATTTCAGAATTTTTTAATGAAAACGATGAAATAATATGTATGGACAAACTAGGAAATGAATTAAAATTAAAAGTTAAAGATTTATGCCCATACCCATTTACAGAGGATGATTTAAAATGAAAAGTGGATTTGTAGGATTAATAGGAAGACCAAATGTTGGTAAATCAACACTAATTAATAGTATAGTGGGTAAGAAAGTAGCAATTACATCTAATAAACCACAAACTACAAGAAATATAATACAAGGAATATATAATGATGAAGAAACACAAATAGTATTTGTAGATACTCCTGGAATACATAAACCAACACATAAACTAGGAAAAGTATTAAATAAACAAGCTTATTATAGTATTAATGATGTAGATGTTTTATTATTTTTAATAGACGGAAGTCAAAATTTAGGTCCTGGAGATAAATATATAATAGAAAAACTAAAAGAACAAAATAAACCGGTTATTTTAATAATAAATAAAATTGATAAATTTAATAAAGAACAGTTAATTTTAAAAATAAATGAATATAAAGATTTATATGATTTTAATGAAATAATACCTATTTCCGCACTTAAAAAAAATAATATAAATACTCTTATAAAAGTATTAAGAAATTATTTACCAGACAATATTAAATATTATGAAGAAGGAACAATTTCTAATAAAACAATTCCATTTATGATATCAGAAATAGTAAGGGAAAAAATATTTAATTTAACAGAAGAAGAAGTTCCACATTCAATAACTTGTATAACAGAAGGTATAAAATCAGATAAAACAAGCGCTAATATTAATGTAGCAATTATTGTAGATAGAGATTCCTTAAAAAAAATAATAATAGGGAAACAAGGTAATAAAATAAAAGAAATTGGTATATCTTCAAGAAAAGATATAGAACAGTTAATAAATAAAAAAGTATATTTAGAATTATTTGTAAAAACAATAAAAAAATGGAGAGATAAAGAAAAATATCTTCAGGAATTTGGTTATAATGATTTTGAAAACTGAATAAAAGTTTAAATAATTGCCATCATAAATTAGAAAGGTGGCCATTTATGAATAAAGAATTACTTTGGGATTTATTTAAAAAAACAGGAAAAATAGAATATTATATAAAATATAAAAAAGAGGAAAAAAATGAAAGCAGGAGACAAGTATAAACATTTTAAAGGAAAAATAGTAGAAATTGTATGCATTGCAAAGGATAGTGAAACATTAGAAGATATAGTTATATATAGAGAAGATGATAATTATTGGGCAAGAAAATATAAAATGTTTACTTCTTTAGTAGATAAAGAAAAATACCCAAATGTTAATCAGAAATATCGTTTTGAGAAGGTGAAATGATGATTGAAAAAGTAGAAGGTATTGTTATAAATGAAAAAGCGTATGGTGAAACAAGCAAAATAATTAATGTTATAACAAAAGAATATGGGATAATTGGAATAATAGCTAAAGGAGCAAGAACTTTAAAAAGTGAATTTAGAGTATCAACTGCGAAACTTAGTTATGCATATTTTAATATAATCTATAAAGAAGGAAAACTTTCTACTTTAGTAAGTGCAGATATAATTAATCCATTTAAAAGTATTATAAAAGATATAAATAAAATTAGTTATGCAGTATATATTTTAGAACTTTCAGAACAAGTTGTAAAACAAACAAATCAAAATATATTTGATCTTATGTTATCAGGATTGATTAAAATAAATGAAGGTTATGATCCATTAATAATAATGAATATTATTGAGCTTAAATATTTAGACTATTTAGG
>CAJMOW010000195.1 GCA_905215145.1 uncultured bacterium
CCTATTTATCTAAAATATCAGGAAGCTGCAAAAGTGGTTTCTACTTATGGGGAAAACTGGTTGAAGGCAATTAACCCTAAGACTGGAAGAATCCATGTAGATTTTCACTCACTAGGAGCTGATACAGCTAGAGTAAGTTCTGGAGGAGGAGTATATAAACTTAATCTACAGAATTTACCCCATGACAAGGAAACTAGAGCATGTTTTACTGCAGAGAAAGGTAATAAGTGGATTTCTGCGGATTATCAGTCTCAAGAAAGTAGAATCATTGCTTCTGTATCTAAGGACGAGGCTATGATTGAGCTATTTGAACATGGCTGTGGGGATGTTCATAGTCTAGTAGCTAAAATGTCTTATCCGAATATTATCCCTAGAGACTGTCCTATAGAGGATATAGCTAAATTATATCATGCCCAAAGACAGGATGCTAAAGGTATTGAATTTGCCATCAATTATGGAGGCGATGCAAATACTATAGCTAATAACAAGGGGCTACCGTTGTCAGAAGCTCAAGAAATCTATGATAACTTTATGAAGGGTTTCCCTGGAGTAAAACAGTATCAAGATTATTGTAGAATGGCGGTAATGAGGGATGGTTATATTTTGTTAAATCCCATAACTAAGCATAGAGCACATATATATGATATTGATGACCTCTGGCGGATTTCTAAGAAGTTCAATGACCCAGAGTTCTGGAATTATTACAGAGAAATGAAGAGAGATTCTCCTGGCTGTGATACCGTCCAAGACGTTAAGAGATATTTTCAGAGAAAAGCAGCATCTGAAAAGCAGTCTATCAATTATCGTATTCAGAACAGGGGAGCAATGTGTTTTAAGCTTTCCTCTATTAAACTATTTAATTGGATTAAGGAGCATAAGCTTCTTAACATTGTTAAGATGTGTGTTCCAGTCCATGACGAGTTTAATCTAGAATGCCCAGAATCTATTGCCGATGAAGTATCTAAGGTATTAGTTAAATGTATGATAGATGGAGGGAAACCATTCTGTCCTAATGTATTTTTAGGTGCAGATGTTACTGTATCAGATCATTGGATTCATTAACGAATAAGGGGCTATAGTAGTGATGCCAAACCTGAGCCCCCTTGGCCTACTAACAGTGCCTACAGTCCAAGGCGTAATGCTGAGAGCGCAGTTAGGGCATCATTTTTAATTAAATATAGTAGTGTATGAAAAAATTATTTGGTTTATTGTTAATAGCAATTATTGCTTTAAGTTCTTGTGCAGACAGCAAGACTTTTGAGAGAGCTGATGGAACTAAGTTTGTAGCTGAACCTTATGGTTGGGCAAACTATCAAACTAAGAAGATTGAGGGAGTAACCTATGAAGCGTGTATTGGTAACATTGTTTGGGATGTTATTGCTGTAGAAACTATAGTCATTCCAATATGGCTAACTGGGTGGGAATTATATGAGCCAGTATCTTTTGTTGAACCAAACGTCAAGTAATTATGAATGTAGAATTTACAACAACAGAATTAATTACAGATGAAGAGATTCTAAGCGCATTTGGAGAATCCATCCGATTTGACGAAGGGAAGTTTAAGATAGATTCTTTTATTGATTGCTTAGAAGACAGAGCTGACGTAATGGGTCTTTGTATTACTGAGAAATCTAAGAAAGAATTGTTACAACACCTTAAAGAATTAGTAATTAAATTAGTAAGCGAGTTGTAAGTATTGTTTTAATTAGACATAGTATGCTGAATGAGAATTTGATGGATTCCAAAGATATTATAATTGCTAAGTTAAAATTAGCTATAAAAGAGTTTCAAGAGTATGATATTGAGCGTAAGAAATACTATAGTAATGCTCTAGTGGAGCTTGGAAAATTAAAGGATGAAATTGAAGAGCTTAGAGGAATAAATAAATATTCTAAGAGCTATATAGCTATGAAAGATGAAAATAGGAGACTTAAAGCATCTTTAGCTCGGAAAGGCATTAAAGAATTAACGGATTTTTATGATGTTAAGAATGTTGAATTAATCA
>CAJMOW010000196.1 GCA_905215145.1 uncultured bacterium
CTTTTGTTTATAAAATGCCTATATTTCTGACGGCTTCTTATTAGTAATAAGGTTATGCTCCTAAGCAAGCAGCTTAGTTTTAGGACCTATGGGATAAGCTATAGAACTAATAGTCTGTCCAGGATTTGTTGGAAACTCTAAATGAACATATCTCTTTCCGTCAGAACTTCCTAACATCTGCTTCAATTCTATCTTGGTCTATTTACTAACGTTGGCAGAACGGTTAAAACCTTCAACTGCTAGTTTAGCATCTTTGAGAGATTTAAATTTAGGAGGGTCATATAAGTTAGGACTAATAACGCTATTACTAACAATAAAGATATTCTCTCCACTTTCATTAAGATGATTGTATATATAGTAACCCTAATATTGTCCATTATCAACACCATCTTCGTTTACTGGAGTAAAAATGTTCATAGTATCATACCCAAAGTTAAACTCATCCTTTAATACTCTACCTATTCTCTTTAATTTAATCTTGTCATCGTTAGTAAGCTTCTTTCCCATATAGCTGTAAACTATCTAGTCTTTATCTTGAGATATATCTAAAGCATATAACTAGCCATCAATCTCCACATTCTAATATCCAGAAAAGAATTGCTAAGCATCTTCTAATGTTACTATATTATCATCATAACTACTAGATAATTCTAGTTCTCCTAAAGCTCTTCTTTCTTCATTCTTCCTAGATAGAACATTATCGAATAATTTCTTAACCTGAGGTTTAGTAAGTCTTATGCTCTATGGTACAGATCTACCTACAGATTCAACGTGGTAGTTGGATAGTATTATGTCGTTTTTGAAGTATTTCTATAGTAATTCTTCCATCTCCTCAGAGTTAAGATTTATAAATTGCTATTCGCTGACTTCCTAAGAAAATTGGGGGATATAGGTGGCAAGTCCCTTGTATAACTCAGACTTACCAAACTATTCTCTTTTCCAATGTAATCTCCTTAAATATCGGGCTAGGTCAGACTCTGAGTCTTCATTAATTACCTACTACTTATTAAGTTCTCGGCAGAAATCGTTTAGCACAGAACCAGAATCTATAATCTGGTCACCGCTCTTAATAAGCTTATTATAGTCACTACTGTTATTTAGGTAATCTAAAATAAGATGTTTAATTGTAAAAGATTCTGAAGGGGTAGAATCTACCTCTTTAGTAATACGCTCTAAATTCTTTTTGTAATTATTTCTAATAATGTCTAACTTATCCTTATACTCGGAACGATGGTAACGCATGACTATTCGATGTTCAAGAATTTCATTATCATTTATAACCTATTCGGTTAAATATTTTTTGTGTTCAGTTTCGGCGAAGTTCTATACATCAAATTTGTTTCTAAATACATAGCTTACTACTCCATTCACTACTACTCTTCCCTTTAACATATCCCCGTTGGAGTATGCTTTGTCTACAAGAGTGATTATATAGGGTTTATCAATATCTTTAATTAATTCCGTTTCCTCTGGGTAACGAAGTTTTAAATTCTCGAAAGAACAGTTCCCTATTAGCTGTTTATCCAAGAAGTATTTTTGAGAGTTTTTTACTCTTGTAGATGAAGTCTGCAAGTCGTAAATCAACTACTTTATTTTATGTTCAGGAAGGGTGTCTAGATATTCTACAATATCTTGAAGAGAGTCTAGCTCCTTTTCACTAGACTCTCTATCAATTTTGAAATTATTTTTCCCTCCTATCTCAAGAATTACATCACATTCCATATTAACATAATTTGTAAATAAGCAACCTGTTCTATCTTATATATTGTGCTAACTACAATACTCTATCTTTCATATTAGCTTCTCCGGTTCCAGAGAATATAGAATTTTCTCTAAGTCTCTTATGAAGTTCTGGGAACATTACTAATGAGTTCTGTGAATAGTTATATATTCTTTCATCTATTTCTCCCTAAGTAAGACCCAAGTGGTCTAATTGTAGTAGGGATTCTGGCTTACTCATATCATATTTCCAAGTATAATCAGACCTATC
>CAJMOW010000197.1 GCA_905215145.1 uncultured bacterium
AGATATGGAAAAGATAAAGCAGATTAGATATAGTACAGGTAGAGGAGTGTATATCTGTAAGATGTTAGCCGAGAGGAAAGAAAGTGTGGAAGAGGCAGTTAAATTGTATCACGATATAATGAAAGTAATTGTTAATGGTTGATTCAGAAAATTTATGTAGAAGAGCTATGGAAATCTATGGGTTTCCTGCTCAAGCCGCTATGGTAGTGGAAGAATGTAGCGAGTTAACTAATGCTATATGTAAGTTTAGAAGAGGTAGAGTCGGAGAGGATGATATTATAACTGAAATTGCTGATGTTATGATTATGTGCGAGCAGCTTTCCAATTATTTTGGAAAAGAAAAAGTTGCTCTGGAAAGAGAAAGGAAATTGACTAGACTAGAAGAACGTCTATCTAAATATGAACAAGTTTGAAAAGTATAGAAGTGTACATGAGTCTTATTGGAGAGTTCCGATAAAGTACTGTACAGAGGTTCCAAATAGTAAGGATTCTAGCTTTGTTATTATGGACTTCATGGGTAAGAGCTTACTATGTGCTTGGAGAAACAACAATACTTGTAAAGTCGGAATGCCTTTTCTCTGTAGAAGAATTATAAAGAAAGGTAAATCCGGCTTTATGTATAAGAATAAGTTTTATAGTTTAGAAACTAAATACGGTTGGGTATTTTAAATATGTTATATTGATGGAAACAAGAAAAATAATTATATGTAGAGGAATACAAGGCTCTGGAAAGAGTACATGGGCTAAACAATGGTGTCACGAAGACCCAGAACATAGAGTGAGATTTAATAATGACGATATTCGTAATATGCTAGGAGATTATTGGATTCCTAGCAGAGAGAAATTAGTTAAATGTCTTTATGATAGATTCTTGCTTGATTCTATGGCCCGTAAGTATGATATTGTAATAGACAATATGAACCTAAATCCCAAGACTGTTGCCGAAATAGAATCTGAGGTTGATTTATTTAATAGAGGGGTACGAGGTGAGTATGGATGGAAGTATGAAGTAGAGTTTAAAGATTTCTGGACTCCTGTTGAAGAATGTATTCGTCGAGACGCATCTCGACCAAATCCTATAGGAGCAAAGGTTATTAAAGACACATGGAGACGCTATAGAAACTTTATCATTCACGAGGATATTATGGCAATGAAGGCTAAGGCAAGTCAGCAGAATCCCGATTTGCCAGTAGCTATTATATGTGATATGGATGCTACGTTGTGCTTAAATACTAGTGGTCGTCCCTTCTATGGAGAAGGTGCTGCCGAGGGTATGGAAAAAGACGAACCAATTAATGAAATAGTTGACTTAGTAAGAGCTTATTGTAATTTTCATAATGTAGAGTTAATCATTCTTACTGGTAGAGAAGATACTCCGGAATCTCGCGCGGCTACTGAGAAATGGCTTGATGCGCATCTACTATGTCCAGACATGGTTCTTATGCGACCTAAAGGAGATTACTCAGCAGGACCAGACTGTAAGAAAAAGTTATACGAGAAATATGTAAAGGACAAGTATTATGTCCCTATCGTACTCGAAGATAGTACAAAATGTGTAAGAATGTGGAGAGACTTAGGCATTACTTGTTTACAACCTAATGACGGAAAGTTTTAAATGGATTTAAATAAAGCAGTAGAACATTGTTGGGACAGAAGGGATTATCCAGAGATAATCTCTGATGATGCTGGATTGGATATATCTATTCCTAGATTTATCACTAGAGGCCCATGGAAAGAACATAACCGTCCTAGAAGGATTACCTTAAATGTAACTACTTATATAGGAACTAGTTGGAATGCAGTTCATTACTATGGCAATTTAGACATAGAAGGTATAAGCTTTAGTCAGGAAGATAGTCCAAACACAATGACTATGTGTTCAGAAACCTATGATGCTGAAGAAAAGAATCCTCTAGCTGGAGGAATGTATCATATTGAATTAGTGCGGCCGGTTACTCGCGAAGAAATTGAAGAAGATAATTCA
>CAJMOW010000198.1 GCA_905215145.1 uncultured bacterium
ATATGGAGCGAACTTCGCCATCTTGCGATAACAAAGTACCTCATGAGGGAATAGTTATTAAGATTGAGAATATGAAATCTGAGGCATTTAAGCTTAAATGTTTTAAATTCCTAGATAAGGAAGGAAAGGAACTTGACAAAGGTGAAACTAATATTGAAGACGAAGCATGATAATAAGTTATAATGTAGAGGTAGTTAAGAACTACGATGTGAATATCCCTAAGTTAATCGACCAAGTGGTGAAAACACTTAAGGAAGATGAAGAGGGAGAAGTTGAAGGCTGGATGATACTTAATGAAGCGGGAGATAACATAGATTATCATCTGCGGAACTAGGCTTTCCTGACTCTGATTGTCTAACTGACTATGTCATTGATGATATTTTAGACGAAATGGAGAAAGAGCTAGTAAAACAAGGATATGAATGTTAAAGAGTACTTAACTAGTAAAAAGTATGGCAGTTTGCGTTACAAGCTGTCGTACTTTTTTCATAGTAAAATTCCTTTCCTTTCTCCTGGCTGGAACGAGTATCGTAATCCATGGTATCACTGGTGGAAAGCCAGAAAATACTTTAAACGTCCCAAGGCCCACTTTCTATTTAGAAAGAACTTTTGGACATTTGGACTTCCCATAAGAAGAGACTACTATAGTCCAGTGATAGATATAGGATTTCATGCATTAGGATGGAAGGATAAATGGGACAGTCCCAGACACGAATGGGACCCGATGATTTGTATAACATTTTTCAGAACTTGGCATTTATTATGGATATTTAACTGGGCTACTAAACATAAAAAGGATAGTATTACTGGCAGCATGGCTACTTGGGAAGCTATTCTAGACTATACTAGATATGATAAATCTCTAAGCTATGTAGTAGACAATCATATATGGTCGTATGACCGTGATGGTGAAAAGGTTTATATTAGTATAGTACCTAATATGACTAGAGAAGGACTAAATAAATATTCTGATGAATCCAAACACACTGAGAAAGATACAGAGATTGGAGGCTGGTGAATCGTTTATAACAAGCGAGCCGGGAAATTCAATGCTCCCTCTGTATAAGAGCAATGAAAAGCATCTTGTCACTCCTATAAGGTGGCAAGAATGTAATGTTGGAGATGTAGTATTTTGTAAAGTTAGAGGCGCTTGCGTTACTCACAAAGTATACGCGATAGACTCAAACAAAGGATGCCTTATTGGAAATAACAAAGGGCATATGAATGGATGGACTAAAAATGTTTACGGATTAGCTCACAAGATATGAAAATATGTGCAATAAGTGATTTACATGGATTTCTAATTGATTATATAGAGCCATGTGAACTTGTTTTAATATGTGGAGATATTGTTCCTCTTTATATGCAGAGAAACAAGCCACAGTGTGAGAAGTGGTTGAAGACTGTATTTGCAGATTGGATTAAATCATTGCCGTGTAAGAAGGTAGTATTTACAGCTGGAAACCATGATTTTGTTTTTGAAAATAGGGATTTTCTCTGGAATAACTCTGTGATTAAATTTCCTACAGAAGGAAAAGCTGAATTTCTTGATAATTCTCATCTAGACTATCTAAGTGATGAAGGAAAGGTATATAGAATTTATGGAACTCCGGCCTGCCATGAATTTGGTAATTGGGCTTTCATGTATTCTGATGAGAAACTAGAAGAAATCTATTCACATATCCCAGGAAATTGCGATATATTGATTAGTCATGATGCTCCCGCATTAAATGATTGTGGTATGATTCCGCCTGGTAGGTGGAGTTCTACTCCTATAAATGCAGGAAATGAGGTCTTGGCTAAGGCTATTATAGATAAGAAACCAAAGTATGCTTTTTGTGGACATATCCACGAAGGAAATCATTGGCTACTAGATGCAGGTGAGACAAAGACC
>CAJMOW010000199.1 GCA_905215145.1 uncultured bacterium
GCAGATTGTCTCAAGTGCTTCTTTCTCAGTTTGAGCAGCTTTAATTTCCTCTTCTTTAGCAGCAATACCTTCTTTTGCCTGAGTATTAACTGCATTAAGTCCATCAATTGCTGTTTTAAAAGCATTTAAAACATTGTCTACTTTCTTCGACAGATCTGTAGATGTTGTACCTTTTGAATTAAACATGTTTAATAATTTTAAAAGTTAATATTGTGAGAGAGTATTTACATACCCCCCCCCAATAATAGAGGCCCCTAACGGTTACGATCCGTTCTCCTCAGGTTACAAAACTGACATTTTTCCAAATAAACTAAGGGGCCATTAAAATAAAGTTCTTAATCGTGCTTACAGCAAACGTCTTTACACACGAATAACAAGCTCTCCCAAATAGGGTATATTTGCAGCTAATAATTAAGAACTTCGCGGTCTTAACGAGAATCGAACTCGTGTCTCCAGCGTGACAAGCTGGAAGGATAACCACTACCCTATAAGACCATTATTTATAAAGTTATTCTATATTTAATACGTATATATACTCTACTTGGACAAGGATAAAAAGAACAATCTGAACTATATTGAAAACAACAAGGCAATTGCTTCTCAGAGAAACAACTATTCCCTTCCTTACATATTTGTATATATTTCTTCTCACTAAGAAAATAAATCTTTTTAATCAAACATTAAAAAATCTTGAATAATTAATTTTCTAATAGAAGTCTATAATTGCGAATAATTAAATTTCTGAAAAAGGTTGGACCCCATACCCAGTTTTGAGTATTTGCAAGATAAACTACATCCTTGGGTTCATACTTTAAAGTATGAATTTGATCCGCATATTTTAGCATTTCGTCAACTACAAAGGGGTATACAGTTTTATTATCTTTTAAGACCTCCTTACTTGCAATTACTATTTTATCTCTAATTTTTAGTCCATGTTTATGAAAATATTCTGAGCGTATTATCATATATCTTATTTATTAATCCCACCATTCTAACATATAGTTATATCTAATTTTATTATATAAGTAAAGAGCCTTTTGTTGCCTTAATAATTCTCTTCGATATACTTGAAGTCCATCATATCGATCAAGATATTCAATTCCGAACCGAAATGCATTATTAATATTTACATATTTAACAAGTTTGAATTGAGGTTTACTCATTTCCATTTCAACAACTTCTAAAGCAGAATCTTCTTCTTGAATAATATCAATAAGTTTAATACATATAGATATCCAACGAATATCGTTAGTGTGATCTGTATGAGATTCATCTTTAAAAGATTTAAGCATTAACTGTAACTTAAACTTTTCTAAATCAAGAAGATACCCATAATCAAATTGATAATCTGCTGATAATATTTTTCTATAAATATAGAGATTTCTAAAGAAGTTCCTAATTTTATACCACCACTCTTTCATATATTTAAAATTTAGTTGCCCCACCAGGGTACGATCCTGGAACTTTGCCTCCAAAGGGCAACGTCTTAGCCTATTAAACGACAGGGCAATCAGTCTGATTTCATCAGAAAAGTGTACAAATATAAGGACAAAAGTTAATATATCCAAATATTTATACACTTATTTTTAAAAAATTATTACAATAAAATTCTATAGTTACGAATAATTAGCTTATGAACAAAAAGACTTGAGTATGTATACCAGTTATGTTTAATTTCAAAGCGTAAGTCTTTTTCACTACTCCAACCTATAATATTAGAAACTGTCAAGAATTTATTACAGTCTTCAGTCATTGCTGGAATAAATTTGGGACCTATAGGAACATTTAAACCTGTAAGTTCTTCAACGGCATTTTTATCATACCAGTCTTTAGATTTTACTAATACTTTATCATTTTCCTTTAATTGATTTCAGTATTCTCGATTAGAATG
>CAJMOW010000200.1 GCA_905215145.1 uncultured bacterium
CATTTTACTTAAATGGTCTGATACTCTAACTTTGACGTTTCCAATGACAAAGTAGCGAGAAACAGTTGTTTCCGCTTCGATAATCTCAGTAGCAGTTGCTACTAAATACTTTTCTAATCTAGTCATAAAAATTAATCTGATTTAATGGTTAAGATCCCCCACTCGGATTCGAACCGAGGTCTCGAGATTACAAATCACGTGTTCTAACCAACTAAACTACAGGGGAATAAATGCCGAGACTGGGGGATTCGAACCCCAACCTTCACAGTGACAGTGTGATATGCAAGCCATTACACCACAGCCTCGAAAATGCAGGTATTTATCTCGTTACACCTGCGAGTCCGGCAATCCTTTCTTATATACCGCGTGAGCTGGCGGTTTTGTAGGGCTAATCAGACTTGAACTGATAACCTCCACATTATCAGTGTGGTGCTCTAACCAGTTGAGCTATAGCCCTATTATGTGGACCTAACGGGAGTCGAACCCGTGTCCAAACAACCCTCGTTACAAGGATAACGTGCGTCTCATTTTTATTACATCAGCTAGGGAGTTCTAGCATTTAGGTAGTTTTATAAGTCTTACAAGAGTCCATACTAAGTATTTCTCTAGATGCTTATCTACAAGCTACCAAACTATAGGGCTGACCAAAGTCAACGTTCCACCACTCCATTTACGTTGGAGAACGGGATGATACTTTAGAGATTCGTCACATCTCATGGAACACATCTTCCATCTGTTTTATGACGTAGGAGATTCAGTCTTACTAACTCTTAGAGTGTTCTGATTAAGAGTATATTACTAGGATTAGAGCCTAGCTCTCCATTATATCAATATACTCAACCTCTTCTGTTTCTAGGTCTCTCCCGTAACCCGACTTAGTTAATAGTGTCTACCAACAAGCCAGCAGCTTAGGCTGCCATTCTTACTTCGCTATAAGTAGCATTTATTGTTTTTTCTTCGTTTAAAGAGATTGCGCTCTACACGTCCTTATAATTTGTAATCGCCTGTCAAATCCAAGTAGGCCCATACCCAGTTTATCTTTAATTAGAAAACTGGAAAAAGAAATTATAACATTATAGTTGTACCCTCAGGTAGTGTTCGTAACTTAGTATTAGTATAGTCTCTAGCACCCTTACTAAATATCTCAGGATAGTAAGAACAACTTCCTAATATAAATAGTGCAAGTCCACATCTTTGAATTATATCTCCGTTAGATACTGTTCCATCCTCAAACCATTCTATCACTTCTGCAAATTCTCCATCCTTTAGGTCTTTAAGTTGGATTATATCAGAGGCCCTATTTACTACTTTTGCCATAAATACATTGTTTGATTATGTCTTTAGTAATTATTCCACTATCACGAGTAAGAGAATCTAGTTTCTCTATATCAAACTCGTCTTTATGAAATTTGAATTGAATCCACGTTGGTTCACTTGGTCTGAAATCTAGATAAGTCTTACACTTGTCAGTTCCTAACACTTCATGCACCATAGCTAGAATACGCTCACCAGCAGCTTTAGTCTTTACAAAGCCAGAAACATCTGGATAGCCAGGACCGCGAGAGTTCCAATATTCTCCTTCTTCTGGACGTTCGTCAACTGGTTCCCAATTCCATGCAGGAATACCTTTTCTAGGATGTTCAATTTTGATTGCGCTTTCCATAACCCATTTAGATTTCGGGTCTGAGGGATTTTCTGGATGGCCGCCATATTTGACTATTCCCATTGGATTTTCGCTTCTAACTTCAAATTTTAACTTGCAATGTCTACAAGTTCCAGATGTTAGACCTCCTCCAGAAACTCCACTACTTATAACGGAATCGCACCCACAATTAGGACAACCCCACAGCTTATATTCGCTATATAATACTGATAACATTAG
>CAJMOW010000201.1 GCA_905215145.1 uncultured bacterium
ATTGAATGGATGTGCAGAAGTTAATGCTTCTGGATACACAACACAGTCATTTATTGACTCAGGTCTGTATATAGACCAATTAGGAAAATAGATAATGCCAGTTCTGTAGGTAGAAGACTATATTGATAGAATGGCATCACTATATGAATAGAAGGGGCTGTCAAAGGATGAAATAGAGAAGCATATTTCTATATTAAGAAATAGTTGGAAGAGAATAGCAGAAGATGGTAGGGATTTACATAAAATTATTCTTAAGCAAGGTAAGGAAACTTCTTATTCTCAGACCGAAGATAATACTAAAGGTACGTCTTTTGAACATCTTAGCGATGCTATACATGATTAGGTTTACGACGATATATTTCGCTAGGTGTACTTAGGCAACGGTAAGGAATCTAAGGAATTTGGTGATGATTCCTCTCCAGTTATAATGAAGAATCTAAATCTATCAGCAAAACTAATAGGAAGAGACGATACAATTACTGGACATATTGACTATATTGTAGTGAAACCTAATGGTTCAGTAGAGGTCTTTAATATTAAAAGTTCGCACGAATCTCCAGCATTTTGGGATTAGGCAAAGAAGGAAAAATATAGAAATGAATTTGCCTTATTATCTAGAATATTATAGTATAATGGAATAAATACTAATGATATTAGATTTAATATTATTCCAGTTACATTAGAATATGATGATTAGTTTCAAAATATTAAGGATATAGTAGTAAATAGAGCAGAATGCTATAGTCATAATAGAGGTGCATTTGTGATGCAAGAATCTATGAAACTAGCACAGAGATTTATAACATCTAATGCTGAAACAATAACTATAAACGACTCTTCTATTGACAAGGTAAACCAGCAATTAAAAGCTGTGTTTCCCAAAAAGGACATTAAAGCAGATGGAATTACTTCTACTATAGAAGAATTTATTGATAAGAATTGGATATACTGGACGTAGGGGGAATAGCCTGATACAGGATGGAACCTTACTATAGATGGAGTTGTCTATAACGTAAAGAGTTCCGAACTTAAGAGTAAGAATAAGGAAGTAGTAGATATAATTAAACAGAATCAAGACAAGCTTCTAAACGTAGATAATGGTAAACTTAGTGCTAGGGGTATAGTTAATCAGATTGGAGAATTTAGACGATTCGGATTTCCTAAATTTGACAATGATTACCTAGATTAGCTATTTAGCCCATATTTTGAACATTCTGTAGTAAAAGTCAATGGAAAAGATAAGTACAATTATTTGTGGGAAGTTGTTAAGAATGATACCTTAGATAATTGCAATATTATTATGTTTAAAAATACCTTAACTGGATAGGTAAATCTAGTAACTCTATCTGGTCTAAACCTAGATTAGATACATTCCTTTGAGGGAAGAACGAATATATTAGGATTTCATTTAAATGACCTTTAGGGAACAGACAACTAGGGTAGAGAATTAATGAAAGCTACCTATGGAAACATAGAAACTATGAGGACTATGTTTCTATTAAATGAAATAATTCCATAGTTGGGAAGCGATATAAAACTTGGAGACCTTACAGTAGTTGGAGGACTTGGTGGAAGAATACAAAGTCAATAGTATCCTATTTAGTTAATTGTTTCTAATTTCGTCAAGGCTTAGGAAGTACTAAATTAGAAAGACCCAGGATTGAAGATAAGTAATAACTTTGCTACAGTAGAACATATCTCGCCTGTGCAACTTTTGATAAACGAATTTTGGGATATCCTACATGAATCTCCAAATCTTGGTAAGACGGATTTCAACTCTTTAAAAGAATTGATATCTGGTTCAGATATTGACGGTTTGCAACATATGCTAAATGGGACTACAATAGATTCCTTATCTTCTGCAGAAA
>CAJMOW010000202.1 GCA_905215145.1 uncultured bacterium
AAATGCTTTAAAAAAATTGGGTGAGAAGAAAAAATTACCCTTTACTAAAGAACAATTAATTGATAAAGAATTAAAAAATATTGATGGTGAATCAAATAATGAAGTGGAAAAAAGAATGAATGAATTTTTTTATGAACTAATTATAAAAAATAATAATAATAATAAAAATATAGCTGTTGTTAGTCATGGAGCAAGTATTAAGTTTTTCTTAAGTAAGTATTGTAGTTTAAATGATGATGTTGAATTGGTATATAGAAATAATATTTTAAAGATTACATCACCTTGTGTTTTGAAGTTAGAAATAGTTAATAAAAAAATATGTGATATAAAACAAATATATTAAAACAGGAGTTATTAGCTCCTGTTTTATGTTAGGTATAATTTGTTCCAATTTGGAAAGCTTTTTTAGCTTGGCTTGTAAGCGTTTTTATATAATCTAAATTTAGATTAACGCTTTTCTTTAAATATTTTATTAAAATTCCAAGTAATGTAATGTTGTAGTTTATACTTTGAATATTTTGTGAATATAGTGCTTTGTATAATTTCTTTTTATTCACATGTATTGTCGTATAATTTCCTAAAATATTTTTTGAAGTTGTAATAATTAAGGTTGAGGGCTGCAGTTTTTTATAATAATTAATATATTCTTTTGAGTCAAGGTCTAATAAATAATCAAGAGAATTTTCTTCTATTATTGGTGAATAAATTCTTTCTCCAATCCTCATCTCACAATTAACACTTCCACCTCTTTTGCTCATTCCATGGATCTCAGATACTTTTATATCATAATCTGAATCAACGAAAATTTTGGAAAGTATATTAGATATGTATAAGACACCTTGACCTCCAGTTCCACAAATTATAATGTTAATAGAATTAGTCATTTTTAACTCTCCTTATTGCGTTATTTTTACATAATTGTATACAAAGATTACATCCAGTGCAAGATAATGGATCAATAGCTAGTAAATTGGTTTTGTTGTCACAAATAATTGAAGGACATCCAATTTTTAAGCAATTTTTACAGCGTGTACATGTGTTCGTATTAATCGCGTTGTAGTGCTTTTCTTTTGATTCTTTAAGTTCTTTTAATTTGCACTTGTTTTGGTAAA
Source organism: uncultured bacterium (assembly GCA_905215145.1). The sequence continues at coordinate 1,113 of CAJMOW010000202.1, forward strand.
TTAATACACTGGTAGTTTTTACATCAATTCCCCAATCTATTGCTTTTTTTATATCATCTAATGAAGTGGTGTTTAAAACTTTAACATTTTTTACACCTAAAGCTGTAACTACATCTACAATATTGATTTTTACAGTATTACCATTATTCAAATTTTTTCCGGTACCAGGGTTATTTTGAAGCCCAGTCATTGAGGTACTACTATTATCAAGTATAATCAAAAAAGTGTTACTTTGATTATATACTGATGTAATTAAACTTTGAATACCAGAATGAAAAAAGGTAGAATCTCCCATTATTCCAATACATTTTTTATTAGAGCCAATAATTTCAAAAGATTTTTCAATCCCATGCGCGATAGAAAAGCCGGCACCCATGCATATGGCAATATCTTTAGTGTAAAAGGGTTCATAACAACTTAATGAATAACATCCAATGTCGCTACTTATTATTACATCTTTGTATTTTGACAATACAAAGAAAAATGCTCTGTATGGACATCCTGAACAAAAACTTAAGCATTTGTTAGTTTTTGTTTCAGCTTTTGTATCTATCAAAACATTATTCTGGCTATTTAAAGATTTTTTTATGATTTCTGGAGATAATTCAAAAACATTTGGTATTAAATCCTTTCCAATACATTTTATTCCATAATTTTTTATCTCTGCTTCAAGAAAGCCATCCAATTCTTCGATGATATATAGTTTTTCAACACTATTCGAAAAATCTA
>CAJMOW010000203.1 GCA_905215145.1 uncultured bacterium
TGATAATTCTACTTGTGATGTAGTATTTGTAGTAGTTATAACTGGGGACATGTATGAGATTCCCTCAAGTGAAATAAATGTTAAAGGAGCCTTGACATTAACCAGTGATTGGGATAAATATAAGGTTTCATTATAATGGAGGTATAAGCCTAATTGCTAAGGCAGCAGTCTTGAAAACTGCCAGTAATCGTGTAACAGCGATGTGTGGGTTGGAGTCCCACTGCCTCCTCAATCTATAGGATTAGTGTTAATGGTTAGCACGTCAGTCTCCAAAACTGAAAGTAAGAGTTCGACCCTTTTATCCTATGCAAATATCAATAACTAAAAACTTATGAAGAGAATTAGATTAATTTGTATGATGGCTGTTGTAGCAATAGTTACGGCAGTCTGTTGTTCGTTTACTTCTAGGGAAGACCGAAATCATTTTTCGGTTATAAAGGTATATACCGACCCTAATAGTCACATGAATGTCTATAGAGTCTCCGTTCCTGGGAGAGTGTATTACATACTTCATAATACAACTCAAGGAGGGTTATGTAAATTACAATGAGCGAAACTTATTATCTCTTAGCAGCCATTTCGTATGGCATTTTTATTGTTCAGTTCATACTCTCTTGGTTTGGTGGCGACACTGACTTGGATGTAGATTTAGATGGAGAATTGGACATGGATGTGAGTGATATTGTCTCTTTTAAAGGACTAGTACATTTTGTAATGGGAGCAAGTGGATGGCTTTGTATTAAGCATTCAGTTTCCCATTCTATAGAATGGTACGATTATTTAATCGCATTAATATGCGGTATTCTTTTTGTGGTTATACTTTACTACTTATATAAACTTTGTTTAAAACTCCAACATCAAGTTATTCCTGAAAAGGGTGAAGCCTTAATCGGGAGAATTGGAACAATCACTATTCCTAATGATATTTCTGGTGGTAGTTCTGTTATCTTAGTTGAGATAAATGGAATGCTTCAAGAATTGTCAGCTTATGCTGAAGAAGAGCATAAGACGTATAAAAACGGGGACAAAGTGAGAATTTCAAAATTTGAGAATGGAAAGTATTATTTTAACTAAAAAGAATTTTTAAAGATGACAACAGAAACTCTTATTGTAGCGGGTGTTATTGTACTCTTAGTAGTTGTAACTTTTATCGGACTTTTGTCTCGGTATCGTAAGTGTGCTAGTGATGAAATCCTGGTAGTATTTGGTAAGGCAGGAAAGAAGAAGGTAGTTAACGAGAAGACTGGTAAAACGGAGGAAGTTATACTGCCGTCCAAAATCATCCACGGCGGAGGTACATTCGTAATGCCTGTCATTCAAGACTGGGCTAAAATGTCCTTGAAACCTATTCAGATTCAGGTAATGGTAGAGGGAGTATCCAGCCAAATGATTAAGGTTAGGATTCCTGTGACATTAACTACTGGTATAGGAACCGATCAAGTACTAATGCAAAACGCTGCAAGCAGATTCTTAACAGCTAAAACTTCTGAAATCTCAGACCAAATCAAGGATATTCTCATTGGTGAAGTGAGAAGCTTGATGGCAACAATGACGATTGAGGAAATAAATGCTGATAGAATCAAATTTATCGGCAAGGCAAAAGAGAATATTGAAACTGAGTTGAACAAGGTAGGTTTCAGTATTATCAATATTAACAACGCTGATATCTCGGACGATGCAAACTATATCAAGAATCTTGGTCAGAAAGCTGCAACTAAAGCTCTTGCTCAGGCACAGGCTGACATTGCAGAAGAGAAGAAGAAAGGAGATATTCAGATTGCAGAAACCAACAAACAGCGTGAGATTGCCGT
>CAJMOW010000204.1 GCA_905215145.1 uncultured bacterium
TGCTTGGGTAGCTTTAGGAAGTACTGCGGCTATGTTTAGTGTAGACAAATTCGCACACTTAGGAGAAGTGTTCTATGATGACCTTACGGCAGAATCTATTAAACAAGGACGTTAGGCTGTTAAGAAAGAGCTTAAAGAAGCTTTTGATGAAATATATAAAGCTGGAACTAAAGAAAGTCCAGGTAATTGGTTTAGAAAAGGTGCTACATTTGGAAAGCGAGCTGCTGAGACATTCGTTGAAAATTTAAAAGACCACAATTTGGGAGGAGTTGGTAAAGCTCTTGGAGAGGGTCTTGAAGAAGTTAGTGAGGAATTAGTAACTGACCTTACTAAGGCTACCTATTCTCTACTTGGAGACTTAGGTCTATATGATAAGAGTGTTAAAGATACTGGAGCATTTGAGAATATGCTTGAAAGATACTCTATGTCTCTTATTGGAGGTGCTGTCGGTGGAGGTTTGTTTTACGGAGTTGAGAAGTACAAGGGCTTCAATAAAACTAGAGACAAAGATTTAGTGGCTCTTATTAATGATGGCAGAGCTTAGGAATTAAGAAATCTTGTTAAGAGTTATGTGTCTAAAGGTCGCGCAGGAAATACTAAGATTTCTGGATTACAGTATTCTTAGGATGAAGCTGGAAACATAACATGGTTGAGCACTGATAAAAGTGAAGAATCTCAAAACCAATAGGTAGGTAACAGAGTTCTAGAAAAAATTAATTCTCTAGAAGCTGCTATAGTAGGAAGTGGAACTAAGCTTAACTAGGACTAGCTATTTGACAAAATGGTTTTATAGGAAGCTAGATATTAGGGATACAAAAATGCTTCTCATGTAACTGGATACTATTAGGAGTTTTCTAAGCTTCAGAACTAGTTATTACAAGCTAAGGAAGCATACAATAAAGCGGCTGACACGGCTGATGGAACCCTAGAAGGTAGAATAACTGACTCTCCTACGGATGCAGAGAAGTAGGCTAAGGTTACAAACCTACAGAATTTCTAGAATGCTGTAGATAATGCCTAGAAGAGAATAAATGACTTTTTATCCGGAGATACCTCGTTAGATTATACTAGAAAGTTAAATTTTGCGTTAGACCCTGTTCTTAACTCAGCATTTCTTGGATTAAATAGGACTTAGTGGTTACTTAATAAGATAGACCCCAATAAAGAGTTCACCATTAAGGAATAGATGGAATTAAACGATTAGTGGAATGACCATGTTAAGGATGTTATGCTTAAAGACTTAGACAAAGCATTCTTAGCATATAAGGCTTTAGAGAAGGCAGTATCTCCTCAGATGCTAGCTTAGTAGGATTACGCTAACTAGTATAAAGGAATATTTAACTCTTTAAAATAGCTTTATGACAAGGAGGATTTATCTCTAGACAAATACTTAAACGCTAAGCCCTTCTACACTATGGATTCTAGACTTATGGACTAGAATGGAATAGAAGAATCTGAAGAAGAGTATAACGCTAGAAATAATACAACTACTCCAGACGAGGTTTAGAAATATTACTAGAGACAACAAAGAGTATTTGATTTAAATAATTAGATACTAGCTGATTATATACAACAATTCGACGATATACTTAGACCTATCAATTACTCTATAGATAGCTCTACTAACAGAACTATAATGTAGAATATTCGCTATAGACTTAAGGATATTATTAGAAGAGAGATGTAGTATCCATTTATTGATTAGGGCAGTAAATTTGATTCCTCTCCTTATAGAACAATATTACAGGATTTAAAAGAGGACCTATCTAACATTGATGATA
>CAJMOW010000205.1 GCA_905215145.1 uncultured bacterium
TTGAAAGAAGGTTGGGATGTTATAGTGTTTGTTCCATCTAAGGAGGAAGATTCTGACCGAATTACTTGTGGGAACGCACTAATCTCTGAAGAAAAGATTTAACAATTCTTAACTAAGGAGAACGTAGTTCGCTGTATATAATAGCGAACACGACGGGGCAGTAGCTTAATGGATAAAGCATCAGACTTCTAATCTGACGAGTGCGAGTTCGACTCTCGCCTGCCTCACTTAAATATTTAATTTTAATCTTTATGAAATAGTGCTTAAATTGTGGGAAGGAGATTCCCAACAGAAATAAATATTGCAACAACGTCTGCTAGTTAGAATATCAACATAAACAAAAATATAAGCTAATTTTAGAGGGAGACGGGTCTATCATGAGAGCCAACTACTCTCCTTCAATATTTAGAGAAGATATTCTTAACGAACAAGATGGTATATGTGCAATATGTGGTTGTAAACCAGAACATAATGGAAAGCCATTAGTGTTTATAGTTGACCACATAGACGGAAAAGCTTCAAACAATAGAAGAGATAATTTAAGATGCATTTGCCCTAACTGCGATTCTCAGTTGGATACTTATAAATCTAAAAATAAAAATAGTGATAGAGTATATTATAGAGAGAATCATAGGTAAGGTCAATTCCATACAAACAGGTTATTAGCTCGAGAAATAACCTTCTGTAACAGTCAGACGTTGGGAGCTTATAGCCCTACGATAGTGAGGCTAAATTAATGACTCCGTAGCTCAGTTGGTTAGAGCACGATACTTTTAATATCGGTCCCGAGTTCGAATCTCGGCGGAGTCACTCTTTTTCTTTTATTCCGCTAGTAAACATTTGTTGTGAAACACGTGTTTGCATCTGGGTATAGTCGAGTTGGTAAGATGCTACATTTGGGATGTAGAGACCGCAGGTTCGAGTCCTGCTATCCAGACAAGAAGTAATCAACATTCACTATTAGTACAGCAATTAGGACTGTAGGGTGCCTTTTAGATGAATCCCTGATTACTCCGATTAACAGAGGCAATATCCTTAATATCGTTACCACGCACTGCGGCTATTAGCTGTTAGATGATTTGGGGTGCCAAATGGAAGAACGGTGACAGCTATGTTAATTAGAACGAATCTGTTAATTGTATGGGAGTGCGCCAACGTTGGAGAGTTGGGCTTGACTGTAAATCAAGTGCCTATGGCTTAGAAGGTTCGAATCCTTCCACTCCCACAAATTTAATGAATATGTTAATAGGATTTTTAGTATTTATTATTCTAGAAATAGCTATAATAGCTACTATAGGGTTTACTTATTTTCACGAAGATGATAAGAATTTCAAGAATTATCGCAAAGGAAAGAATAGCTGATTTGTTAGACTTAAATTTCGTGTCTAAGATAGAATTAAGACAGGGAAAACAAGGATTTAATAATCCTGCTATTTGTAGAGTAGAAATCTATTTACTACTTGAAAACGACAAAGAGTACTTTAATTCCAAAATGACTGATATTATGTCATGGGCACAAAAGAACAAATGTAACATTGCTTTTACTACTGCTAGTATGGCTCTCAAAGACGGATTTATTAAAGAATCTGCTTTTGATGATTTTAACTACCCAGTTCCTAAAAAGTATAAAGCATTATGTGATATTTATTCAGCAAGTTACTTTAATCTATTTAATAGGAGAAAATTATGAAAGAATTAAATAATTATATTCTATATTGTTCTAACTTAGATGAT
>CAJMOW010000206.1 GCA_905215145.1 uncultured bacterium
GACTTCCCACATAAGTACTATACTAGACAAGATACTATCAATGAGATAGAGGATTATTATATTCATGTAACTTATCCAGATTCACACGATTATCGTCATTTATCTGGAGCGGAAGTAGTTTACTATCCAAATAGACAAGAATATCGAATCTGGAATCATGCTATGGCTGTAGATATAGACGATTTGAGTTAGGATGATTCAAGGTCAATTATCTCCGCTAATTGTCAGTATTTAGAGGACAGATGGAAAGTTACAATTAATCCTATTTTAGTATGCTATAAGAATGAATATCAAAGGAAATTCTCTGGTTCCTTAATATAGCCTCAGAACTCTACCTGGGCAAAAGCCAAGAATAGTTCACAAAGCTTACCAACTCTTCCTATTTATAATTCTCCTATACCGGATTAGGTTTTATCAGCTGGTGGTATAGATTTCCCAGGAAATGACCCAGTACATCCAGAGTGGGGAGAAGATAACGCTCTTTACAATTTATATGATTTATCTGGATACAATTCCGAAGGAAATTGGAAACCGTTGGATTTAACTAACTGGTTAGACGATGTTAGTATTTATAGATATAACTTTGGAGAAGCATAGAATAGAAAAGAGTTAGATGTTAAGGATAAATTCTTAAAGATAAGAATTAGATATTCTGGAGAAGAATTAGCTGTTATAGATTTCTTAAATACTGTATATAGAATTAGTTATGCTTAATAAGAATATAAATAAAGTCAGAAGAATAGCGAAAGCCTATTATGGGCTTTCCATTCCTTCTGGGAATCCATATATGACTACGAATGGATTAGCCATACCTGGTAATGCTATTACTTAGTAGAATTTGCTGGGAACTGATTATAGCGCTGATTTCAGAAACAGAGCTGAATAGATAATGGCTCCTACTAATAGTCTTATAGATTTTAATGCTAGAATGGGAGACTTATTTAGTTTGAAGCTAAAAAACGATAGAGATTCCTCTAAAGCTATTACATAGATAAAGAGTATGTCTGGAGGTACTACACCTTAGAAATCATAGGGAACTTTCTAGAAACTAGGAGGGTGGAATACAGTGGGACAAGCCTCAGATTTCCTAAGCGGACTAATTGGAGGTGATAAAGATGGATACCTTGGTAAATATGGTTCATTATAGCAAGCAGGAGACTAGGCGTTTGACCAGGCTTCAAATGTAGTAATGGGCATAAATCCTCTGGTCGGAGGAATAATGAAGGCAGGAGGTTTAGTTAGTGACGTATTAACCAAATGGGGTGGAATGGGTACGGATTCTATGACTAAGACCGATGCTGTACTAGGTAGCAAATTATTATCTCTTACTCCAGTTGGTATGGTTAATGGTTTCTTCGGTAAGAAAACTAGGGATTTTTCTGCTAATAGAGATACTGTAGAATAGGTAGGAGGTTCTTACGGCGGAACTGTTAGAAATATAGCATCGGCAGAAGAAAAAGCTGGAAAGAAATATGGATTATTCAGTGGAGGGGCAAGAAGGTCAGCTAATAGGTTCATAAATAGAACAGAGTCCCAATAGGCGACTATGACTAATATAGCTAACTAGGCTTCTGATTTATCTTCTATAGCTACTAATATGTCAGATTTGAACCATATTTAGTATGGCTTCAACCTAAACGGTGGATATGATTAGAGATATATGAGAGCTGCTAGACTTGGAACTAAATTACAGAGAATTAAAAAACTTAATATATAGTCTCATAAAT
>CAJMOW010000207.1 GCA_905215145.1 uncultured bacterium
AGGAAGATTTAGATAAATTAAGAGAAACTAAAGGATTAAAAGCATAGAATAAACTGTTCTCAGAATTAACTGGAGGTCAGAAATTATAGAGAGAATTTAAGGGAAGAGAATTTAATTGGAAACAACCTTGGAAATCTAGACTACACTCTGATAATCCAGAATTTTCAACTAGAACAGAATCTACATTCCTTCCTGAAGATACTAGCTGGGATGCTAGACTATTTAGAGGAATGTAGAAAAAAGAGGGTAACAGTAATAAGAAACCTTCTCAATAGACAACTGCTAGTAATTTCGACAGACTAAGAAATCTAAGTTCTCAGACAGGTAAGTTAACTCCTTAGGAAATAGCTACTATCAATAGACAGAGAGTTAAATCAGGAAAAGGAAAACTTACTTAGCAAGAAATAGAGGCCCTAAATTAGAGACGTTCTAATAGAGCAGGTAGTGCTGAGGATAATTCATTCTAGGCTAGATTGGCTAGATATAAATAGGATAAGAAAGACGGAAAGTTTAACTCAGTTGAGGATGATATAAAAAGAGCTAAAGACGAACTCGCGGAAGCTACTAGATAGCAAAGATTAGCAGTTCCTACTGGATAGGGGTCTATAGTGTCTCCAGATGCTAAAGAAGCTAGGTTTATAATGGGGTTATCTAAAACTATTCCCACTGTTAACCCATCTAGACCGCCGATAACTAATCCTCCAGCTATAATACCAAGGTAGTAGATAGAGATTCCTAAACCTTAGACTACTCCATTTAATAGCTAGAGAATAAGAGAAGGTCTTGAACGAGCATAGAGAGAGCGCTTAGGACGAGATATTGGAGACACTCGAATCTAGAGAGCTATAGAAAGCAATCCAGAAAGAACAGCAAGACTATAGGCTTAGGAAGCTTACAGAAATGTTAGACAATACTTTAATATGTATGGAGTTCCATAGTATAAAAAACCTCTTACTGGGGCAGCTAGAAGAAGCAAACAAAATACTTATAACTAGTTATTTGGAGAAGGGTATTATGCTATGCAAGATGCATTAAGAAATAGACCTTTACCTCATAAGTAGTCTAATAAGAAAAAGAAAACTTCTAGAGACGATAGAAGAACTGTTAAGAGAGAGGAAGGTGGTATTCTCGATAAAGTGAGAAAGTTCGATGGCGGAGGGATAACAGAAACCGCCAGAAAAGCAACTCAATATGCACTAAATAATAATTGGTTTACTAATCTGTATAACTAGAAAAGTCTGACAGGCTGGGACTCTTCTAAAGATGCTTCTAAGGCAGGAGTAAGTATAACTAACTAGAATGCATCCCATGGGAATGCGGGAGATTTGTCAATTCCGTTCTATAAGAACCTGACGTATACATCATAGTCTAATCTAGTGGGACAAGATTTATAGTCCTATTACAATTCTGCATTTTAGGGAAAATCTCTTGAAGACTATGTAAATGGATATAATGCCAATGCTGCAAAAATTAGAGGGTATTGGGATTAGGAAAGAGCCTACAGATAGGCAGGTGCTTCCGAACACAATAGGTTATTTAAAAATATGTTTGGAAACAGAAGTAATAATTCTAATGATGTTTGGAACATAGGATATGATCCTAAACTCGATGATGTAGTCGGTTCATCCACATGGTTAAGAAGAATGGA
>CAJMOW010000208.1 GCA_905215145.1 uncultured bacterium
TAGCTTGCGAATCTATTAAGCAGTTTACTGACTTAATAAAGAATAAAAATACTAGACAAGGTATTGCTGTATATGACAGAGCTACTGGTGCTAGCAGAAGTACAAACTATAAGAAATTATGGATAGTTGATATAGATTCCAAAGATGATGAATATCAACAGAAAATAATTTCTCTAATCAAAGAGTGTAGAGGTTCTGAAGGAGAGAGAATTAGACACATCATTCCGACTGTAAATGGATATCACCTTATTTCTAATGGGTTTGACAGGCAACAGTTTTCTCAGAAACTAGCCTTGTATCAGTTAGACCCAATAGATATACATGACAATAATCCTACACTTTTATACTATAACCAGAAATAAATATTAAGATGAAAACCTATACATACTATATAGAATTTAAGACTAGATGTGCTGAAACGATTACAATAGAAGCTCCAAGTGAAGAAGAAGCAAGAAAATCTCTCAGAGAGACTTTTAGAAATCTGACTTTAGTGGAGCTTATTAAGGAGGATTAAATGAAGAAGTTTATATATCACATAGAACATACTAACGGTATGGACCAAAATGTCTGGACTTCCGCAGAAAATCAGTATGAAGCAGAGCAGGAAATTAGACATGATTATCATTCAATCAAAAGTTTAACTTTAATAAAGGTAGAGGATATGTATTTAGAAAATGGTGACGAAGTAATAGAAGCCGATAATGGCAGACTTATATTAGCTAATAGTGGTGCTTATTGTGATGAAGACGGAAATCCTACTGGTGGATGTATAGATGATGAAGAGTACGTCTATATAACAAAAACTGGCAGTGTTTATCATACGGATAGAGGTTGCGCATCTTTGAAAGCTCGAAATCCGAAAGTGGAAGAAATACCGCTTTCTGAAGCAAGGAAGAAAGGTTACAAACCTTGTAAAAGGTGTAAACATGGATAAGTTCAAAGCTTCTATAGTTAAATATATATGCCCAATTTGTGGAGAAGTAGCAGAGGAGGGAATCATAATGAATTCCCTTCTTTCAGAGAAAGCTGCTTCTGAAGTAGAGAAATTGCATGGGAAAGCTATAGGATTTTCTGACCATGCTTGTAAAAAGTGTTCAGAGTACAAAGACACAGCGGTATTCTTTATTGGAATTAATCTAAAGAAATCTTCTGATAAAGAACCTTATAGGACTGGACAAATTGTTGGAATAAAAGATGATGCTCCCTTAGTTTTACATTGTAAGGAATATATACGTTCTTTAAAGGACGGAACCAGATTTTGCTTTATTGATGAATTGGTAGGTAAGGAAATAGGATTATGGCAGTAATGAAACTAATTAGTAAGGAGGAGCTAGCTGACTTAATACGAGCTAGTATTAAACTTAGTTATCTAGAAGCTGGAGGAGTTGATAATTGGACATGGTACGATGAAGCTCTAACTGAGTATAATGAAGACGACCTAGATGATGACACATTAACTAATGAATATAAGGACGCATGAGAACAGTAGCACAGAAGGTATTTCAAGTTGCCTATCGCACGAAGAACCAAGGAGTTGAAGGCTGGATATTAGTTGAAGCCGACGACTTCATAGAAGCCCTAGACGTGTTTAAGAGTCATTTTAAAGACTATGAAGTAACCGAAATTAGAAAATTCCGAGATATT
>CAJMOW010000209.1 GCA_905215145.1 uncultured bacterium
AAAAGTTTTTAACTATCCTAGGATAAGTTGTAGCGATTTTTAAACCATTTAAATCCCCAAGAGAAGTAAATTTTTTATCCACCGGCATGGCAAGAGATAATCGACACTGGGATAACCCAAGAGTAGCAAATATTTGAGCATCAAAATCCCCGTTTTCTTCTAATTTTTTTTCTTCAAAGACATTTAATCCTACAATACCAAAGTCGCATATACCCTTTGAAACTAAAATCGGAATATCATCGTCTCTAACAAATAGTAAATCTATTGGCATTTCGGGAATGTTATATAAAAGTTGACGATCCCCCACGTTAAATGTTAATCCACTATTTTCAAAAAGTTTTTTACATGCTTCTGTCAAACGGCCACTCTTTTGTATAGCCAACCTTATTCTTTGCGTCATATTATACCTTTCTAAAATATATAACGATTTTTTTATTAAGTATATTAAAATTAATAGGAATTTGAAAAATGTAAGAAAACACCCTTACGGGTGATGTATAAAATGTGCAATAAAAGAGTGAGCATAATGTAATATAATGTTTCTCTTCATAAATTCTATTTATCACCCTTATCTTGAATTGTCAACATTAAACAATAATATTTTTTCAAATCCCCGATACAATTATATAAATTTGTTATTGACATCTTTTTTATGATATATAAAATAGAATCAGTCCTATAGGGAGCTAGGATGTACACATACAAGAAACTTATTACTTTTATAGACCCGAAAAATATGCTTGGTTCAGGTTCAGAAGCATATGTATTTAGTATACCTGAAAACCCCACACATGTTTTAAGAGTTGCTAGACATCTTTTAAAGTTTTGTAAAATCGAATTGGAAGATTATTACAAACATCAACCGCTCAATTTATTGTCACAAAAAGATGATTTTCCATCTAAAAATTATGGACAGGCATTATGGGTAGGACATTTTCAATATGATTGGAGAGTTGCGTTGAGTATTAATAAACGAATTAATGGTTACTCTTTGGGAAATATCGGTCGTAATTCCAGGAGTTTACTTAATCAATTAAAATATTTGAATATTTTAAAAACCTTAAATTCTCTTCCTCATAAACACTATATAAATCTTATCAATGATATTAAACTTCTGCGTGATAAAAATTATATTCTAGATGTATCAGAAAACAATATAATATACAATCCACAAACAAAAACACTTCACCCGATAGATTACAAAAAAAAGTATCACTATCCAGATTTAGAAACTAATCCTGAAGATGAACTGAAATATATCTTAACTTTGGCAAGTTTTAGTTATTTTTTGAAACACATGAAAAGAAAGGCTGAAGCATCAATATATATCAGAAATATTTATAAAAAAGTGGATGATGTTTTAAAGGACAATCCATTTAACGAAATTTTCCCAATTAAGAACTATTATAGAGAAAAAACTATTAATTTACTAAAAATGACAAACAATATATTAAAATCAAATAATAATTTCAATAATCAAAACGAAATAAACTAATTTTTAAACTTTTTCCAATTTAAATATATTTCCCAAAAATTCCGGCAATTTTTAAAATGTTAATCAAATCGTAAAAAAGTATTTTTCACTGAACAAATTATCGGTCAGAATTATCCATCTTTATTTTTCTATCCCCTTTCCAAATGTCAA
>CAJMOW010000210.1 GCA_905215145.1 uncultured bacterium
TCCTTTTGGGTAACGCCAGTCTGATTCGCAAGTATATACTCTAGAGAACTTGATATGCTTGCGAAGTGTACCACACAATGTGTCGTTAACTTCATCAAACAACTCATCTTCATCCTCACAATATAGATAGTCACTAGGCTGCAGTTCGAATACCCCTTCACTAAGACCAGATGTAACAAGCGACACATCAAATTTGTACTTACTCATAATCGCGAATACATTTTAGTACAGGTTGCAATGGAGTACCTTCATCAGACAGATAGAAATACTTAACAGTAGCCATCTTTCCTATCAGCTCCTTAAGTCTTTCCCTATATTGTTGTTTAAGTTCTCTAGAACCCATTGGTTTAGCTTTAAATTCTATACCATCTTCTGTTATTAGCGTAAAACACATATCTTCTTCCCGAAGACCTTCTGATAAACCAGTAATTTCAAACTCTGCATCTTTGTAGAATTTAAATTTTAGCATATCATTAGTACGCTTGCCGAAGCCATACTCTTTATCTGGATTTCTACATACTACTCCTTCCCAACCTTCTGAAACATATTGGTTGTGCAGTTTCATAATATTCTCGTACCCAGAGACCTTTTCCTGCGGGACTATTTGTAATTGTAACTCCCCTTCTTCCCAATCTTTATCTGGATTAAATCCAAGATTAAGTTCTTTCTGAAGCTGCTTAAGAATTTCAAGCCTATCAGAGAACTTCATACTAGGAATCATTATATCGTAAACATAATATTCAAGCCAGTCGCAGTCAACTGCGTTTTTCTCAAGACGAGCTGCTCCACTGATTTGTTGGAGACTTTTACCATGTCTATACAACTCTCCATCAAGAATGTAAGTGGGATGATTCCTGAAGAACTCAAGCAATCTCTCATTGTTTCGGATATGGCTTGTTGAATAGTCATAATTTCCCCCACCTCTGGAAGCAGATAGAATCTCACCGTCCTTATAGTAGAAGGAACACCTAACTCCATCAATTTTTCTGCTAGCATACCAATACTTAACCTTATTGATTGAGGATTCCTTAACTTTATCTGCAGATTTTGCAAGCATGTGCTTTGCAAATCCATTCTGGTCGGTTTTAATGTCTCCATAAAATTCTTCCAATTGAGTTTCGCTATAAGTTTCGGGATCGTTCTCTAGCTCCTTGTAACCCTTATCTAAATATTTCTTAAGCTCAGACTTAAACTGCAACTCAAGTTGTTCTCTATGCGTTCTACCAGCTTTTCCTTTAGTAATGACTATTTCTGGTTGCTCTGTCATCTTTCCATGTAGCTGTCCTGTAACTCTATTAATTACAAATCCAGCTTTTTCTTCATCCCACTGTTCTGTAGTAGATAAATATACAACTCTAAATTTGCCAGTTGAGGCTTTGCTTAACAAATATTTAATCATGAATAGTTACCTTATAATCATCATAGTCTAATACATCATCTAGTCCACTGTAGTCATATTCATTCTCGATTAAGGTTTTCAAAAGCTCTTCATCGCTAACGAACTCTTCCTCTATATATTTCTTTAGCCATTCTTCCTGTAAATCTTCTCCTAATACAATATTTTTGTGCACTGTAATAGTGACTACTTTCTTTTTAAGTTCTTCTAGTGTCATTTCTGA
>CAJMOW010000211.1 GCA_905215145.1 uncultured bacterium
TATGCGCCATACCAGATATGATTGCAGCTTCCATTCCCGCCATACCTCGCATTGAGAAATCATGACAACAAAAACCAAGATTTACATCTGTTGGAAAACCAGTCTTGCAAGCATGACGATGTAGCTCTTTCTTATAAAGCCTAGCTCTAGTAGCAGATGTGCATGGCATCCACAAGGTACAGCTGATAATAGTCTCTAAGTAGTTAGTTAACCAAAAGAACTCGGGTAGGGTATTTGTAATGGTCATCATGGGAACCCGAATAGGGCACACAGAACCTTCAGGAAGAGCCTTTATGCGAATTGGTAGATACCCAAGGTCATATAAAGCTTCAATATGTCTGTACCCAACGGATTCAATACCAACAAAGTTGTTTACTCTACGATAGAACATCTCCACAGCTTCCTTCTTTGGTAAATTAAAGAAGTTTTTCTCAAACTGTTTAATGAGATATTCTTTGATTAGGTATTGAATACCAAATACTACTGAACCTTCGGTTGCTTCTGGGAAGTATTTATTACTTCTAGGAGTCCAGTTACTATAAACTTGTTCAGTACCTTCGGGGTACATTCTGTGATGGCCCAATTTGTAACCATCTGTAGCATTAATTATTTCCATTCTAATTTTTTGTTAAAAGTTATTTCTTTTACTTCTTCAGTTTCGAGTTTTCCACCTTTGATAAAGTATTGGTGAATAAGAGTATTAATTGTTCTTGCTCCAAGAGTATTATTGCGAAAAGAGCTTTCAAGATACCCTTTCAAATCACTAATGACTTGTTCTCTATTCACATTAAAGAATAAGTCAAGATAATTCTGTAACAAGTCTGAACACTCCAAGATAGAATACAAATCCTCTAGAGTGAGAGGTTTAGTATTGTAGATTAATCCTACTCTTCCAAGAAACTCTGTTTTAACTCCAAAGTCTCTTAGTCTATCTAATGTAATGTGAGGCTCATTATTGAACGCTCCGGCAAACACAAATAGTACATTATCAATAGGGACTGATATGTACTTCCCATAATCGCCAAAAACACTAGTAGTATCAGACTCTAAAAGTTTGAGAAACTCGTTCTGTACACTGGCAGTAGATTCATTAGCTAGTTGGCTATTAGTGTTTCCGTTGATGAAAAGTTTATCAAACTCGTCTACGAAGACTACGATAGGTGTGTGACTATAGTTAACAAGCGGAGATAGAATTTTGCTTAAACTATTTCCAGAAATACCCTCTTTAGTTATTTGAGCTGCATTAACTTCTAGAAAGTTAAGTTCATTCATATCACATAACTGTTTAATAGTAAAGCTCTTACCAGACCCACTCTCACCTGTAAGAATAAAGTGCGGTCTTATCTTGCAATTACTATTTACAAATACCTGAAATATTCTATTAACTTCCTTAATTAACTTGTCTTGCCCTATTATCTTACTCATAGTCAATTTTCAATAAATATTTAATATTACCTCCGGCACTCAAATGCCTAAAGCATTTAGTTACGAAGTCCTTGGTTTCGGGGTGTATAGCTCTAGGTGAACTTAGAAATTTAATCCACCAGTTGTACTCACTCCCATAGGTAAAATCTTTATTATAGGTTCT
>CAJMOW010000212.1 GCA_905215145.1 uncultured bacterium
CTGCTTATCCCACCATGCCTGTTTATCCTTTAACCATTTTACTTTTTTCTTGTATTTCATTGTTCTGTTACGATTACGATTCTGTTAAATTCTCTATCTCCAAACTCAGTAGTGCTTCCGCAGCCTTTAACTATAAGCTTATCCTCTGGAGCGCCATAACTGATAAGGGCCTTCTTCATAGATTCTGCTCTAGCTACAGCTAAGTTGTCATTAAAATCTACTGGACCTTCTTCAGAAGCATATCCCTCAATCATATATGACTTACCACTATTTGAAATATAAGCTGCTAACTCCGATACTGCAACATTAGAAGTTGTAGAGATTTCAGAAGAGTTCTGTAAAAACTGAATTTTAGGTGTAAGAAGTTCTACCTTAGTAACTACTATAGTATCAGTCTTAATTATTTCTACTGGTTTACGAGATTCCAATTCGCTATTCTTAGCCCTCAACTCGTTAATGGCAGCATTAAGACTTTCTACTTCAGCGTCACTATATAGTTTCATCATAGGAAAGTTTCCTTTATTAGACTTAAATCGGTAAGTAGCTCCTACATAAACATTTACTTCATGATTTAGAGGAGTAGTCTTTGGAAGTAGTATATACTCTGGAGTAACATTTAGTGCCCAACTATCAGTAATATTAAAGTTGCATCTAATTGCACCTCTTGCAGATACATTATTATAAACATCACCATAAGTATGATACCAACCAGCACCTATCAGTAATACAGGCTCAAATAAACGTCTAGAGCCTTCGTATCCACAAATAAGATTAGTTAGATTAGTAGTTACATTAGCTGTAAGGTTATGGGAATCGAAGAACGTTTTACTGCCTTGATTCATACCTGCCATCATATCTAACTCTAGTCCGAAGATAGGAGTAATTTCTTTACCCACCGCAATATTTACTAATACATCATGAGGTTCAGCCCAACTTCTTGAGTTGTCC
Source organism: uncultured bacterium (assembly GCA_905215145.1). The sequence goes on from CAJMOW010000212.1 coordinate 949, forward strand.
CAAATTGTAGTACCTACATTACCAGAAACATACCAGTTATCCAGTTTCAACAACTTGTGCGCTAGCAAACACGCACATTAAACACAAACAAATAATACTAAAAATTTTCTTCATAATTCTATTAATTAAATTAATCCCACCAAGACCTCATACGTTCAAACTTTAGTTTGTTGTATAAGTACCAGGCCTTTTCTCTTCTCAGATAATCTTTAAGGATTGGGGTATTCCAATCGAGATCAGCAGCCTTAGGGTGGAATCGATTCCAATTTTTAGTATTTATGTGTCTATCTACAAATCCCTTTGACCCAGGTCTAAAGTCATGGTGATACGCAGAATCTATTTCTAGCACAATATCTAATAGCTTTAGTGCTAGATTTAGCTCTTTTTCGACACGTTCATTGCCTTCCGCAATTCTAGATACCTTAAAGTATTCATACATTCTAATTAGGGCTTGTTTCTCTAAAGAGAGAACAAATCCATAATCGAATGGATAAAACTTCATAGCTTCTTTGATAAGTTTCTTATTCTTATTCTTTCTTAGTTTCATATTCCTGACTTGCTTCAACTGCTAATTTATCTGCGAGATTATTCATCTGAGAAAAGAAGTCTGAACTTGAAGTATGTCC
>CAJMOW010000213.1 GCA_905215145.1 uncultured bacterium
GAAATAGAATCACTACTGACGATTTTAATGCATTAAAAAAGAGAAAACAGAAAAATTATAACACATTCTCTGCTAATAGAGAAGTTGCTACATATTTTAATGCTATTGGTAACGCACTAAGAAGTAAATAGCCTACTAAGGAGTAGACCTCTAATGCGTTTGATTTATCTAAGCATGGATTTCTAGCTGATTGGACAAGAATAAATAACCCTGCAGGAGGGAATTTAAATTTAGATCCTTATCTTGAAAAGGATGCAGTTGACGAAGCTACTGGTAAGAGAGGCACAACAAATAGAGCTGCCTATTTGAAGGAGCAGATAGAGAACTATATTAATAATATAGGAGATTACGATTTTTCTTCTACTCCATTCAAAGACAGGAATACTTATGTATCTAGATTACGTGCTGCTGCAGAAAATCTGGGTAATGGATATAATTCCGAAGATGTTATAGCCTTAAACCAGGCTGGAATTGGAAATGAATTTCTTAGCAAATTTTTCTCTACTGGTGCGGAAGAACCTCAAGCTAAACAATCAGAATTAGAGAGATAGGCTGAACAATCAGCTCAGGAATTAGCTTAGAGAAGAAGGGATGATGAACTTAGAGCTGTCATTGAAGAGGAAAAGTAGGATTAGTATAATCGACAAAGAGATGCTTTCTTTGCAGATTACTAGAAATAGAATCCATTCAATAGTACAATAAAGAGTTAGGCAATTGCTTTATCATATAACCCTAATGCTATGTATGATAGAGCTGCTACAAAATATGGCGTAGACAGAAGTAATACGGAAGCGCTATAGTCTGCAGTTAAAGAATATATAAATTTCCCACAACTAGCTGCGGCAATAAGGGGGAAAGAGCATATACTATAGGGATAGAAAGACGTTACTGCAGCTCACATTGCTAACAATTTAGATTGGGCTGCTCAAAGCAATCTGCTAACTGATAAGATAGGAGACACAGGCTACTATATAGTTCCTGGCTCTGAAAATTATGATAATTGGTCATATATTGCATACAACCCAATTACAAGACATTATGAGGAACAATCTATGCTTCTCAATGAAGAGCTTAAGAAGAAGATGGCATACGCGGAATATGATAGACGAAATAAGGATGTACAAAAACATTAGCTTGGAGGACTCCTAAAATATACAGAAGAATATCAGAAGAAGGCTTAGAAAGAAGCTGAAAAATAGCAACGTATAGACTAGAAGGTAGAAGAAACCGGAAAGACTAGAGAATAGGTAGAAGCTGCAGAGAGAAGACCTATGGAGGAAGGATTTTCTACTATAGATAAGGTAAGACTTGGAACTGCAGCAGCAGATGCTATTTCAGCGGCAGCAGCTTTTATTCCTGGGTATGGAACTGTAGCATCTGGAGTTCTTGGAATTGGAAGTACCCTAACTAATATAGGGGCTGACATCGCAGATGAAAGTATGTCTGGATGGGATGTTGCCGGAAATGCTCTCTATGGTTTGGGAATGGACGTAGTTGGTTTAATTCCTGGTATGGGAGCCACAGGAAAAGCTGCCAAAATCGTCAGAGTATTAAAACCAGTTTCCAA
>CAJMOW010000214.1 GCA_905215145.1 uncultured bacterium
ATATTAGTGAATTAGCTACTAAGGGTGAGCTTGAAGGCAAAGTAGATAAGGAGTTAGGAAAGGGACTTTCTGAAGCCAATTATACTGAAACTGAGAAGGAAAAGTTAAGTACTATAGCTAATAATGCTAATAATTATGTACATCCAACTACTTCTGGAAATAAACATATTCCATCTGGAGGAGCATCTGGATAGATGCTAGTTTTCTCAGCAGATGGTACTGCTGAATGGGCAGATTCAAGTTCTAAGCTAGATGAGGCTTGGGAAGAATTGTAGAAGGCACAACAAAAGCTTGATAAGTAGATTACTGAGCTAAATAGTAATATGGATTTATATTCCTATGGAGTAGAATGGGATGTTACAGTAGCATCTCCGGAACTTACTAGAATAGGTAATCCTTTGCTGCATAAATCTCTTCCTATTCAATCAGCGTATAGAGGTTGTGTAGCAAACAATGATGTAGTAAATTACTATCTGTTTCCAGATGACTGGTCTTATAAAGAAGACGGAGAAACTCCATCTGTCTTAGATGGAACTGATGGAACAGTAAGAGTTAATACTCCTAAATTTTATGGAAAATCTGGCAGCGATGGAAACAAAAGATGGGTTAGAACTTCTACTGTCAAAATTGATGATTCATGGGTAGAAATTCCTGAACTATTAATAGATGCATACAGAAGTACAGTTGATACCACAGTCTCCGCAACTCCAAAAGCTGTATCAGTAGTTAATACTACTACTGCATTTAGAGGTGGAGGAAATAGAGCTAACTACGATGATTATCTAACTACAGAATTAGAAACTAAGGATATATTCAGAAGTGATTTAGGAAAGCCTAGAACTAATATTTCTAGAGCTACTATGAGAACATATGCAACAAATGCTGGTTCAGAATTGCTATGCTATGAATATTACAAATGGATATTCTACTGGAATTATGTCATTGAATATGCTAATTTTAATTCTTAGGCTGCATATAATGCAGAGTTAACTGCAGATGGATATCATCAAGGAGGTTTAGGACCTGGAGTTACAGATTGGGCTAACGCAGCTACAAGTTGGTCAGGGTATAATGCAACATATCCACTTACACCTTGTGGTTACTGCAATGAACTTGGTAACTTCACTGGAGTAAAAGATTTAGTTATTCCAGAATGTACAGCTCAAGATGGCACAAATACAGTAGCAACTCATACATTTAAAGTACCTCGCTGGAGAGGATTCGATAATCCGTTTGGAGACATTTGGACTAACCTGGACGGAGTAGTTATAGTGAGAGCAGCTGCTAATGAGATTAGCACTGTCTATACAACTACTAACATATCGGAATTTACAGACGTAGTTGGAGAGAAAACCGTTGCAGGATACGAAGTAGCATCGGATGGTTATATTAAGGCATTTGACTTAGGTGAAACCGCTGAAATAATTCCATCCGCTGTTGGAGGAAGTACTACTACTTATATTTGCGATTACCATTACTGCAACGCAAGCAGCACAGCGCTTCGCACGCTGCTGGTGGGCGGCCGCGCGACTGATGGCGGCAATGCGGGTCTCGGCTCTTTCTCTT
>CAJMOW010000215.1 GCA_905215145.1 uncultured bacterium
TATCATTCTTGGCAGAACAGAAGGAAGTAACCACAGATTAGAAATATACGGCATTAACTAATGCAGGGTTCTATTATGAAACTTTAGAAGAAGCTCAGTAGGCTGGTATAAAGGCTGGAATCATATTTGTAATAGAAGAAAATAAACTTTACTTAGCTAAAGAAGGGCAATTGTCTGAGTATATTGCTTTATCATCTAATACTGGAAATGATAAAAATACTTACTTTGATGAAATTACTATAAAAGATCTGAAAATCTATAATGATGGGTCAAACATGACCATTTCCAGTCCAAGCTTACAATTTAAAATAAACGAGCAATTAGCTATATCATTAGATACGTAGCTTAGGTCTTATTTAAGTATAGCTATGTAGACTGGAACTTTCATATAGTCTAATAATGCCACCTCTACTAGTGGGTATAGGTTATATGTGAAGGATGGTAAGTCTATACTAGAAGTAGATTCTTTGGTATGGAGAGATATGGGACAAGTGCTTGGAGGAACTAGCGCTACTAGATTAGATGATGTAATTGTCTACAGCTTGCATAGTAATGTTATTCAGTCAGCCTATTCTGATGAAAACAATGTAACTTGTACTCTAAGATATCCCAACTCCTTTCCCTCTTAGGGAAAGGTATTTGTTATCGTACCTCTAAGCATATAGGTAAATGTAGACTATGAATAGGAAGATACGAATATTGAAGTTACTGCTGATATAGGGGATATTGTAGCAACATAGGACATAAAAATATAGGTATTATATGTGGCTGATGGAGTGGAAGGCACAATGCAATTAACTATTCCGACAGGTGATAGCGCAGCTACTAGCAATTTATCCGGAATCTCAGATTTTGGTATAGATGGATTTACTATTATATCAGGACCTTCTAACATTAATGGTTAGGATGTCTATGGAAAAGGATAGCTAGTGGAATGTGATATAGTAAATATTGATTCCTAGGAAATAACTATATCTATGAACTCTTCTATTTCAAATTTATTCTTGACTAATTGTGAAGGCTCGTTTATCTATTTGGCCAATGCTCCTCTAATTAAGATTATTCAAAATACTATAGATATATTAGATAGATCTAAGACTATAGTGGACGAAGACACTCTAGAGGAGAGGCCAGACGATACTATTCATACAAGGATAGGAGTTGTAAATGAAGAAGATTTTGATTCTCTTAAAGAGTGCCCAGAAGAACAAGAAGAGGTAGGGGTAGGTATATATTCCGATAATTTTATTGGCCTAAATTCTAAATTATACGATGTCATATTTAAGAAAAGATGCAACTTTCCTAGATACGATGAAAATATTGAAATACCAGAGGATTTTAGTGATTAGAAATATAATGCTATAGTTCCTAACATAAATTGGATTAAAGAATTATTAAAGCTAGCAGTTCCTAGTGGAACAATAGCTATGTTTAATGGTAAAGCTGAGTTACCAGAAGGTTGGGCAATATGTGATGGAACTAACGGAACTCCCAATTTAGTGGGAAAATTTATTAAAGCAGTTGCCTCAGCAGATGAGGTCGGAGACAATG
>CAJMOW010000216.1 GCA_905215145.1 uncultured bacterium
ATCTAACTAATTATAGTAGTAGTATTTACTGTAGTGAATACCTCTAAGAGTAAGAGGATAGCTTTTGTTTTCGTTAATCCTGGAATTGGCCTCATCGTAGTATATCTTATCAAGAGTAGTATTATATACACTAAAATTAGTAGTTGAAGTTTCTTCCTATTTCTTTGAGTCTATATATACTAGCTCAGCACCTTCTGAGGAATTTCCTACCTTTTCTCCTTCTAAACTAGAAGACAGATGGAAATTATTTGAATAGTTCTAATATGCATCCTAAGTATTATATAGCTCATCTCCATTTCCCTAAACAGATGAATTTACAAGTTTATTTAGCGTGTCAGAAGTTGTAGCATCTACTTCTCCAGTTAAATTCTCTGCTAAAGTGGGGTAAATCCCAGAGAATATAGTAGTATCCTTTTCAGTAAATTTAACCTAAGGTTGTTCTGGGTAGTTTTGAATATACTCATTTGCTAAGAATATTCTTACATTTATGTTACTAAGCTATCCCTCCTCTAAATTAAAAGTATTATAATCCTACTAAAGCCCTGCTCTAACTGCCATCCTAAGATTATCATCCTAAGTCCTGTCCTAGTTTACGAACTGCACTGTGGCAGATAATGATTTAAATGCGTTTTGGCTTGTTATAGGACTAGAAAAATCGTCATTAGCATAGTAGCTTTCCTGTTTTATTTCCCACTTATCCTTAACAGTTTCAAACGCTGCCTAGCAATCCAAATTTAGGCTAAACTATAACCCTCTAAAATCCTAAGTAGAGTAATAATAATCATTAAACATAGTATTAGTCCAATACCATCTGAAGTCTTCTATATATGAAGCCTCATCTTCTATGTATTCGTCTAATACGCCAACACTGCAATACTTAACTATAATCTTAACTAAATACAAACAATTACTATATAGAGTTCCAGCATCGTTTAGATAATAAGACTGTCCGTCCTACATTTCATCTATAGACACCACTTTCCCACTAGAGTCAAGGTACACATTTGAAATAGTAGCGGCGTCTTTAGAAACACTCTCACCTTTATGGTAAAAAGTTGTATTCTTTTCATCCTTATTATTTAGCTTATAATTAGTTCCAGAAGTATTTAACGTAAAATATTCTGTAAACTTACCATTGTAAGATATTTTTCCGGAATTGTGATAAGCAGCAGCAAGCCCTTGATTATCATAGAATAGGAAGACTACCTCTGAAATTCCCTTATTTGGTTCAGTATAAGCTTCTAGTCCCCAAGTTAAGGTGCTAGTATTTTCATAGTTATAATATCTCCATGAATTGAGTTCTATGCTTTTGGTTCCTATCTTCTTAAAGTCTATATATCCGTCTTGAGAAAACTCTCTAAGTAGTCCATAAGGCATAGAAGGAGTTAGTTCATAATAATAAATAAGATTATTAATATTCAAATTTTTCCACTCCTCTATAGCCCCTTCAACAACTTTCTATTTTAAAGGAATAAGAAAATCAGAGAAATGTTTTACTATAGGATAATTAAAAGTATTATTGATAATGTCGT
>CAJMOW010000217.1 GCA_905215145.1 uncultured bacterium
ATTAATTACCAAATCTCAAGCATTACCACGTTCTCTGCAAGACACATATAAAATGTATAAGAGAGATACTATAAATGGTATTGGAGAAGAATAAAAAAAATAGGGAGAAACATAGACTTTATTGTCTACGCTTCTCCCTTTATTATTTACCAAGTATTGTAATCAGTTATGTTCTTACTCTCCTTACATACATTACATTTAACAGATTTACCTATACCTATTCCACTATGTGTAAATGTTACTGAACATCCACACGCCTTTATTCCCTTATGTAGTTCATAATGTTGTTTTTGAAATTCGGCATATGCATTTGCCTCCTTCTCATTCAAACTATAAGAGATAGCACTAGGTTTAAATATATTAGATATACAAGCAGTACCATCAGTACTAATAACAAATCCAGAAGAAGTTCCTTCTTCCTTTTTGTCCTCGTTAATCTGCCTAATCCTTTCTTTGCAAATATGGATAATCTTCTCGTAATCCATTATTCTAGCATCCTCTTTAGACTTACCAGGTACTTCCTTAGTTCTCAGTATCCTCTTTACAATATCCGCATCCCATGGATTCAAATTATATTCTCTCCAAATATCCCAAGGTTGTATTTTATGCTTGCTGTAATTAGAATTTCCTACATTATAGCTTCTAATGTCTTCATTCGTCTCCATCAACTATTTCGATTTTATATTCAAGTTCCATAGAATCTCTCAAAGTGTTTAAATCATCTACGAACATAATTATGTCTCCAGAATCCACAAAGTCTCTTAAGACCTCTATAAAATCAAACTCATCGAGTTCGTCATCACATTCCTTAGCATAGGCTACTCCTGTTCTGCTCAATAATACTCTATACATATTAATTACCGTTTATAATTGATATAATAGTGCCCAAAGAAACAGCACCTACTGTTCTCTTAACTTCCTCATCTTGCTCGTTATAGTATATCAAAACTGGAACATTTCGTATACCTCTTGCATTCGCAAGTTCTTCCTCTTCGTCTACATCATGCTTGACAATTTCTATTCCAGTAAGCTGTTCTAACGTTCTGTCTAGTACTTTGCATGGTCCGCACCATGATGCTCCAAACTTTTCAATTCTTGTAATCATTTTAATCAAATAGGCTTAGTTCTTGACTTATCTGTTACGTACTTAATTGGTTCCGTTATTTCTCCAGAAATAAGTTCAGAGTTAGGATTTTCTGGTATTCTTTTAGCCAGATTATGATCTATAGTAGCATAACAATATTTACATCCCATCTTACAAGTATCGTATTCTCCTATTCCGTAGGTCTGAACGCTACAAGTACATCCACTAGTAATAGAAGCTTTAGTCGGCTTTATGTTAAGCCCAAATATCTTAGGACTCATACATCCTTCAACATATACCCCAGGATATTCCTTTCCTAATCTACATATCTGTAAATGTAGATTATTCTCGGATATAGCAATAACTCCCATTCTCATAGTAATCCAGTCCTTTTCCTCTTCAGTGAAAGGAATTATTTCTGGCATATTAGCT
>CAJMOW010000218.1 GCA_905215145.1 uncultured bacterium
ATTTATCCTATCTCTGATGGGACAGTAATTATAAGTAATGCTTCCGGTTCTAAATCAAATGTAGAAGACGACTTAAAAAAATTATTTAAGTAGGTATCAGATTTATCTGGTTCAAGTGAGGCAGTTAATAGTATTATTATTAAAATACATTATCTCCCTGCTAATACTGCCGATGAATCTGAAATAAAACTATCAAGTAAGTAGTGGTCTGATACTTTTGAGCTTCCAACAGAAGAGAATCCATATATATGGAAAAGAACTAAATTTACTTTTTAGGGAGCTGATGAATCATAGGGAACTACTATCTATGAAATAGTAGCGAGTGATGTCTCTACTATTATATAGACTATATATACTAGAACCGAGGGAATAACGCCAGTTATAGAATATAAATAGAAAACAGATGAGGACGGAAATCCGCTGTATATAGATGCTGAAGGGAAAGAAACTACAGAAGTTACTTCTCTAAAGGCATATGACTATAACTACTATTGGAATGGTCAGCCTTCTTCTGGACTAGATAAACTACCTCCGACCCCAGATGGATATTCTTATATCTGGACAGATTATCCTCAAGATATTAGTTTATCATTTACTTCCGTCTTCATGTCTAGACGAATAAGACAAGCAGGTAAATGGAAACCTTTTTCTACCCCTGCTCAATATGGCTAGTGGCCTATTGAGTCTTAATTATTATAATATGGAATTTAGTATTGATATACATACCCAAATTAATGGGGAAATACTGATAGAAGATTTCTCAAAAGAATATGGCTAGTATATTGATGAAGATGTAGAGGTAGTAACTTCTTACGACTCCTATAAGTATAGTGAGAGTGCTACCTTGAATACTATCATCAAAGTTAGTATAAGTGATGCTACTCTGATAGATGTCCTACTTAATGACCATACAGAAGACTTGGACTCGTGTATGTTTAAGGTCAAGGATGATGGTTATTACGTAGTAGACCATATCATTATTCCTAATATGAAATGGTATGAAAATTCATCGGACGAATACAAGGAATACTATGAGACTATCTATGTTACTGATGGAGAAAAATTATATAAAGAAGTAGAAGGTAAGCTAGAAGAGTGTACAGTTAAAGAAGTTCTTGAACGAAACATAGAAGGAACTACTATAAAAAAATGTAAGGTAGATATTTTCTTTACAGGAAACTTGTAGTAGTGTTACATTAATTATTGTAAGAAACTCTTTGATGCTTTACTAAATAAGTGTCTAACTAGAGATTAGGAAGCAGATATATTTGCTCGAGATTTCATATGGATGACTCTTAACATTATAGATTATTTAATATGCTTTAAACAATTCATGGAGGCTGAAAGATTACTAGCGATGTTCCGTACCTGTGGAGGATTCTGTGACAATCACCACCATGGACATAAACGTATAGGTTGTGGATGCTCTTAAGAGAAAGGCTATTAAAAGGTATGAGGATTTTCTAAGAAAACTCAAAAAGGGATATAAACCAGATTATCAAGATATTCTTAATC
>CAJMOW010000219.1 GCA_905215145.1 uncultured bacterium
CCTAACTCTAACATTTCTATAGAATTAGGAAGGGTAAACGATAGCTTGAAATTTGGAACCAAGTTCCTAGAAACAGTTTCAGATTTATGTGCTATTATTTATAGAAATGTTAATAATAATTATATAGATTGCAATTTACAATACTCTAAAGCAGCTTTTTAGGTAAAGCAAAAATTCAATTGGGATTCTGACTTATTTGACTCTGTAGAAAGAATTACATTCAAGAGTAAAATGAGACAGATAAATAAACTCGGAGAAGATAGACTTACTAAGTATAACTATACCTCCGTTCCTGATTAGTCAGGCAAGTTTATTTCTAAAGTAGAACTTCCAGGAAAGGAAGGAGCTATGTATACCTTTGGTTTTAAATATAATCAAGGTGCTTCTAATATAGAGGGTTTATTTTCTACTATGGATAACCTAGAGTTAGAGAACTCAACCGTTACTATAAATGGTAAAGAAGTTCCTATCTTAGATGTTTTAGCAGATATTAATATCAGAGAGTTTAGCAATAAAGTTCTTACTAACAAGGCTTTATTAAACGAATACGAAACAGTATTTAACAATCTGTTGGAAATGTTTGACTATTATCTGGATACTAACTTCTTATCCGACAAGGGGCTGGAAACTCTGTAGGGGTATAAAGATAAATACAAATACGACCCAAAGAATAATTTATTCTCTAAAAATTATCTGAATCACTTTCTTAAGCTAGCAATTAGAACTGCTGACATTGATAATCAAATCAAACTTGCCGGAGATCAGGATATGAAGGAGTATTTGATGGAGAACTCTAAGTATACTAGCTTATTCAATAGAGAATCTAAGAAGCCATCCTCAGATATATTTGATATACAAGCAAATAGAGTTTACTTTAAACCAGCTACAACTAGAGATAAGGCTCTGAGCGATTTAGCTAGAAGTAGTGTAGAAGCTTCTGGTAGGTCAGTAAGGTCAACCTCTCTCAATAAGGCAGGAGCTAGCGTATCAAATTATAGTATATCGAGATTAGGATCTGAATTAAATAGACGTCTTCATAAACAACGTCAACAAGGAGGTGCAGCGTCTTCTCTACTATTCGTTTAGAATATAGATGCTATAGATATAGACCCAGTAATTGATGGTGAAATAACTACACCCATAGGTGATGTTAAATCGGTTAGGGATATGTCTTCTTCTGAGCTATTCTAGCACGCTATCTTGGATAAATTCTATAATTCCTTCTTAAGAACTGGCAAGATATGCTTCTAGCCTACAGTATATTCTGATAAGACTAACTTCCTAAATTATATGTCTACCTTATCAATGTTTAGCGATAATATTATGAATCTGATGTCAGACAATTCTTAGGAGTTTGTTGATTTATACAAAAATACCTTCTTCTCTGCACACAATTAGATTCAGGCAAACGTAGTAGCTAAAATGGAGAAGCTAATAAATTTCCTATCTACTCAGTAGGGAGCGAAATTCAAGAAAGCAGAAGACATATTTTAGTCTA
>CAJMOW010000220.1 GCA_905215145.1 uncultured bacterium
ATAATCATTTATATTATTAAATACATTATTAATATTTTCTTTTATTAATTCTTTAAATATATTATATAAATTAGTATAATCTTCAATATTATTAAATATATTTTCTGTAACTTCAGTAATTTGTTGAATTAATACATTTTTTAAATCTGGAAATTTATCTATATTTGTAAATATATATTCAATAGCTTTATAAATTTCATCTACTAAAATATCAAAATTATAACCTTCCCAATTATCTTCATTTTGAAAATTAATATCTGAAGTATCATGAAGTTTATATCTACGAGTCCAGGATAAATTATTTTCATCAAAATATGTAATTATAAGACCTTTTTTTCTAACTATATTATCTATTGCCGCAACAGTAGTAGCAAAACTACCTTTATATTCAACAAAAATAGAATTATACATTGCTAACAAAGTATCTAATCTATTTCCATTTGCGGCATTATATATAGCTTGAATAAAAGTAACAGGAAATATCTCATTCCATTTTTTATTATCTTTACAATATTTTCTTAATTGCTGTATATAAACAGCATCTTTATTATTATCCATATATTATTTACCTAATAAATTAAATAAATATTCTTTAGTAACATAAGTTTCTTTTATATTTCTTCCATCTTCATCACAAATAGCTCTATCTGCTACTATATTAGGAAGTCTCGCATAATCAGTAGATATAGGTTCAGAATCAATAGCATCTTTTATATATTCATGATAAGTTTTAGTACTATCAAAAGCATTTATAGAATCTATTATATAAGAAGTATCTTCTTCAATTACGTATATTTCAGCACCAACTAATATTTCTCCAAATTCAAGAGCCTTTAATTCATCAATAGTATTTACTACTATTCTACCTGTTGCAACTTTAGAATTTATATTACTTATTAATTGTAAAACTTCAGCTTTAAACCCTTCATAATCTTCTTTAACATCTCCATTTAAATCTGCAACAGGTTGCCAATATTCTTCATTAGTTAATTCTATGCCAGCTGGAACTTTTTTTCGAGATATATAACTTGCTAATTGACCATTATGAACTAAACATAAATCATCATAAGATTTATTTATATCATATTTACCATTACAAGTAAGTCTTACTTTACCTAATTGTTTAATAATTAAATCTATTGTTTTCATAATTCTTTTTACTTTATCCCCCGTAAAGGAAGAGCAACGGCAATCTATTTATTACTATAATCATTTTCTCCTAAAGCATAAACTTCATCATAATTGCTATTTCTAACATTAGCTTGTAATAATTGACCTGTTTCATCATCTACTTCAAATTTAGGAGTTTCTCCTCCACAACTAATAATAGCTTTTAATATTCCGTCTTCACTAATAGGTAATGTTATATTTCCTACAATAGTTTCTTTTTCAGTACCATTATATATTAATTTTATTTGAGCATTTATATATTTTATTATAGTATCAGCTTCTTTAGTTTT
>CAJMOW010000221.1 GCA_905215145.1 uncultured bacterium
AAGGACAATATACACAGTTGGGATATTGACCTTAAAGGTAAGACAACAAAAAGAGAGAAGGAACTACTTAATCTTCTTTTGACAGAACGTAGGAAGAAGAAATGGGCTGCTGAATATGGCATAGATTGGATGGATGGAATGCCACTTACCAAAGAAATGATAACTACTTTCTACGCTGGCTCTGATTTGCAAAAGCTCTTAGATGGTCTAGTGCAGAAAGGGTATTTAGTCTATGAGCATCCTAACTAAGAAGGTTGGTAATATTTCATCGTCACATAGAGAGCAAGATACTAGCCTTCCTAAAGGATATAATATAGTAACTGGTAAACTTAGCTTTGAGATAACTAAGATACTAGACCCTGCTTCTATAGCTCCTACTCTGGTCGCTATGGATATGCAGAAACTGGTAGTGGTGGACGGTAATGGTTTAAGAAAACTTTCACTAAGAGAAGGGTTAAGACTCTTTGGGTATCCAGAAGATTATCAGTTTGATGTATCAGAGAAAGATGGTTTTGATTTGCTTGGTAATACTGTTGTAGTACCAGTTATTAAGGCTGTGTGTAGTCGACTTCTAAAACAGATATAGTTATGGCAGAGGAATTAATACATATTACTCCAGAGGAGCTATATGATAAGTTGCTCACAGACTTCAATATAAAATCAGTGGAAGGACGGATAACCTTCTGCTTGGGAAGTGTGGGTATTATTGTTAAACAGAAAGATGTAGTAGGTAATATAATACAAGAGTGGTTAGAAGGATGGTTAAGGGCTAATAATATATATTTTGCTCCTAATCCTAATACACAGATGCCACCAGATATATTTTTAAATGAGGACAGAAAGGTTAATTTAGTAGAAGTTAAAGCTTTTAATAGTGAAGGTAGTGCTGGTTTTGATATAGCAGATTTTAAGTCTTATGTAAAGGAGATAATAGAGAAGCCATATATGCTTCACGTTAAATATCTTATTTTTGCTTATAAGATGGATAGTAATGGTATTGTAACTATTACTGATATTTGGCTAAGAAATATCTGGGAAATAAGTGCTGCTATGGGCAAATCCGCTAATTGGACTGTAAAAGTACAATATAAAAATAAGCAGATACATAAACTTCGTCCTACTGCTTGGTATTCTACGAAACCTTCTAAGACACCTGTATTTGAAACTTTGGAAGATTTTTTAGGAGCGTTAGAGGAAACTATATTTAAGTACACTGAAACTAGGGAGTTAGCTAATAGTGGATGGAAAGATAAATTAATAGATGCTTATAGTAAACAGTATAATATAACGCTTAATATTCCTAGGTGGATGGATATAGAGTGCAAATATAGATTAGAATCGCTGCCTAAAGGAAGTAATAAAAAGTCATAAGTGGCTGTTTTAATTTACAACCCATAATAACAAAACCCCAGCCTACCGATTAAAG
>CAJMOW010000222.1 GCA_905215145.1 uncultured bacterium
GTAGTTACGGTGTAGGTATTACATACCATGACCAGTTTATCATGTATGACTTTTCTGATAGGACTTGTACTTACTATCCTTTTGATGGTGAAGATATAAACGCAGATGATTGGGAAGTAGTTGATCCTTTAACTTATGACCCATATGACGACTTTAGATAATTATCCAATGGGTGCAGCTAATGACCCTAGAGCACCTTACAATGAACCACTACCTACTAAGGTTAAGGTAGAAGTAGGAGTTGAATTAGGGTTATTTGTAGATGTAGAAGTAATAGATGAAGATGATATTAAAGGTGCAGTTGAAGAAGCTATTTATAATAGGTTCAAATCCAAAGATGTTGAAATAAATAACATCGAAATCTATCAACATGATTTATTTAGTAAGTCGGAATAAAACTTTATTTGGGTCTACAAAATACAAAGAAGTAAGTTTCGAGGAGGCAATGAAAATATTGTTGCCTCTTTCTTTAGTTCAATTTGATACTGAAACTAAGGGGTTAGATGCGCATACTAAGGAGTTACTAACTGTGCAACTAGGTTGCAAAGAAAATCAAGTTGTCTTTGACTGGACAACTATGTCAGCAGAAGAGAAAGCTGAGGTAAAGAATTATTTTGAGTCTGATAGAGTATTTCTTGGATGGAATTTAATGTTTGACTTAGGGTTTTTATATGTGCAGGATATTTGGCCAAATTATATCTGGGATGGTATGATTGCCGAGAAATTACTTTGGTTAGGCTATCCAGCTAATATAAGAGAAATGAGTTTGAAAGCAGCTGCATGGAATTATCTAAACTATGACTTAGATAAATCTGTTCGAGGCAAGATTATAAATGATGGTCTTACTGAAGATGTAGTAGTCTATGCTGCAGGAGACGTAATGTGGCTAGAAGACATTAAAGAAAAACAAGAAATAGAGCTTGCTAAGCAAGAATTAAATCTTGCTATGAAACTTGAGTGTGAGTTTATCAAGAGTCTTGCTTATTTCAAGCATTGCGGCGTTCATTTAGATGTCGTAAAATGGAGAAATAAGATGGCTAAAGACCTTGTTAAACTGAAGGATGCTGAGCAAGAACTAAACGATTGGGTAGTTCAATGGGATTCTGAAAAGAGACATGAGCATGACGGATGGGATATTAAATATCCAGAATTGGAATTTTATAACCTTATGGAAATAGAGGATGAAGTAGCTAGACTACTAAAAGAGAAATATGTCCGATGCCCTCAAGAAGACCTTGAAACACCAGACGGAAAGGTTAAAGCTTATAGAAAAAGAGTAATAAGTCAATTTACTAAGGTAGATAATCAAGGTGATTTATTTAATGGCTTTGATACCAAGCCTAAGTGTACAATTAACTGGAGTAGTTCTCAACAAGTTATCAAGTTATTTGAATTACTAGGAATTAAA
>CAJMOW010000223.1 GCA_905215145.1 uncultured bacterium
GTAAGTTTGTAATTCTACTAAAGGATATTTAGAAAGAACCTTTTTTAATTCGTCAACCAGATGTTGACTGTTATCATCATATGCAACCTTAAGAATCATTTCCAAAAACGTGATGTTATGTCTTTAACTATGGGTTTTCCACAGCTATTATCTATATGAAGCATAACTTGATTAGTTGTCTTACTATTTAAAGGTCCGTTTTCTTCAATATATGGACCTAGCTTGATATAATCGAAATGCTTCATATTCACGTGCTCAGATAGTTCTTGTCTACCTGAGTACCATGCCACTTTTAAATTCGGATAATAATCTTTAACAAAACTAGCTAACACATTTACTAGGTGAGGATCAGAATCCCCTCCCATAAATGCTATACACGAAATACCATCTGTAATTAGTTCGTCTAGATGAATAATGTAATCATCGGAGAACCCCTGCGGATATTCAATTAATGGTTTACCTATATCTTCGGCTAGGTATTGACTATGACATCCTTTACAATGACAAGGACAGTTAGATATATTTATAGCTAATGTAATCTCATCCGGAATTTCCTGAAAGACTACTCTGGCATCAACATATTTAAGCATACTCTTCAATCTTTTTAGTTTCTGTATCTAATATAAAAGGTCTTCTTACGTCTAAGCAAGCAAACTTGTCAGTAATAATGGGTTCTGATTCCAATTGAGTATGTCCAAATATTTGATAATATGTAGACTCTCTATCTCCTTCTCTAACGTCGCTCCATACCATACTGCCTGTATTAGACCACCCTCCTCTCATACGAGATACTTCCCATAGGAAGCCAACTAGAAAGTCCTCAGGCTTAGTAATTAGGTCAGTAATAGTAAAATCCATGCTCTTTAACCAATCATTAGTAACTCCAGCATGAGTATATAGAATACCTTCCGAAAAGTATTTGAGTTGGAATAGAGACTTGAAATTCTCAAACATTTCCTTAATTAGCTCTGCATTAGCGTAATCATACCTAGAAGCACTTCCGAAATCATAGCAATAAGCACAGTCGTGATTTCCAAGGAGTAGTATTACCTTATCGGGATTATCAACTTTGAATTGGATAATCTCTTTAAACTCCTCTATCGCATTCTCTCTAGTAATACCTTCATAACCATATGGGTCGAGGTAGTCCCCTAAAAAGACTACCTTATCCACACTATTAATCTTCTCTTTTGCTTTTCTCCAGAATGGTCTACCGTGAACATCTGGAATAATTAAAACTTTACTCATACAACTTTATCAATTCTATAATGTGCTTTTTCATCGTATTTCCACGCATTACATCTTTCTTTATTTCCTCTACAATAATACCCGAAGTCTGCACAAGTCAAGCAATCTTT
>CAJMOW010000224.1 GCA_905215145.1 uncultured bacterium
AAAGAATATGTATCGCTCTTTGTAGCTCCAAAAAGCGATTCTGTTGCTACTCAAGTTATTAATGATTTTCGTAACAATAGATATGAAATATATAAAACGGAAATCATTAATAGTGATACTACCTATTACTATCGTCTAAAACAAAAAGAACAATGAAACTATTTATTATATGCTTCATTATTTTATTCTCCTCTTGCGGAGTTTATATTCCGCATAAAAGAGTTAATGAACTTTACAATATGATTCCAGGAAAAGCTTTTTATGAAATTACAGATTCTATTCCTACAAAATCAGAACGTAAAGTTGTTAAAGAATATCTAAATCATTATCGTTATTATCAATACTAATATGAGTGAATTAGGTTGGACAGTATATCTGATTGATATATTTAGTAAAATATCTACTATTGCATCTGTTATTACAATAGTATCAGGTATTATTGCAGGTGGAATACTTTTTGCAATATGGATGAACGCAACAGACGATATTCCTACTGATAAAACTATTAAGAAAACTGCAAAAATATCCATTATTACTGCAGTTAGTTTTGGATTAATTTACACTATAGCTCCTAATCGAACTACTTGTTATCAAATATTTGCAGTAAATACTGCTGTAGAACTATATCAAAATAGTGAAGCTTTACAGCAACTTCCAGAAAAATCTCTTAACGCATTTAATAGAATTTTAGACTCTATTTGTGAAGAAGAGAAAAATGATTCTAAAGATGAAAGTAGATAAAATACTAAAAATCATAGAATCTATTGGAATAAGTTCAATAGTTCTTAGCGCATTATTTGCTTGTTTATGGCTACCTGGATTCTATTTCTTTATTCTTTTATTTGTAGTAAGTTTAGGTATTTGGTTTATTATAGATATATGGATAGAATAGGAAAAATATTACAATTTTAGTATTTTATACTCTTATCATGTACTAAATTTGGAAGAAACAATGATACGATTTCCATCAAAACTCTTTAAGTATGAGGGAGTTGCAATAATAGTTAGCTTAATTGTATCGATTGTAATTATCTTAATTTTTTCTTTAAAATAGTTGCATATCTAATAATTTATATATATATTTGTCACACTTTATACAAAATAGAAATAAGAAAATAATGCAGAAATAATGCAGTTGAAAGTAACTCTACAGAAGATCTTTCAGCCAAAATACATCGTAGAATTCAATCGATTGAAAAGCTACTTAAGGCAGCAGAAATAGTTAATGAAGGTTGGACTCCAGATTGGAATAATGAATTTCAATATAAATATTTTATTACAATTGTACGTAGTATGGGTCAAAATATACTGCAAACCGCAGGAACAACTG
>CAJMOW010000225.1 GCA_905215145.1 uncultured bacterium
GTCTTCATCATAAGCTTCATTAGGAAGACTATTTTTGAATAGTCCAGGCTTATCAAACAACCACCAATTAACCCAGTCCACTCCTTCATCAGAGAACAATTCCGGAAGTACTGCATTTAAGAATCCCCAACCGAGTTCGGATATAGGAAGTTCAAACAAATCAATTCCAAAATCAGACCATCTATCCAATTCCTTAGAATAGTTCTGAGCATTTTCAATAAGCTTTACAAATCCTTCTTTAGTCATAGTAGTAATTATTTTAATATTCTTTTTGTAATATCTGTCTTCCAACCGCAATCGCACTCCTCGGCTGCTATCTTAAATGATTCCTCTAGGTCTCCACTTTCCATATACTCTGTAATTAATATATCAGTGTCTACATCGTATTTATCAACAATTCTTTCAGTGACTATTTTAACTGCAACACCTTCGAGTTCGTCATAGATAACATCCTCCAACTTACTCATTAATTCATCCCATTCATCACTTAGTTTAGCTGTGGTAGACTTGCTGTCTTCTTCTCTCATAGCTTCTTCGAGTTCTAATATTTTAGACCTCAATTCCTCTTTAGTCATGGTACTTTTAATACATTTTTAACAACAATTTCCTTTTTCATCTTACCAAATTGCTTCTCGATTTCTTCTGGAATATTCACTCGTATATCCATTAGAGAAGTTAGATACTTGACTTTGTCTCTTGTATCATCAATAAAGTGATAATTAGTTTTGATTTGATTACTAATGTCCTCAACTCTCCGCATGAGACAAAGTATTAGGGCTAAATTACATAACCCCAATACCATTAATACCCATATCATACTCCAGTATGTCCAAATCCTCCTTCTCCTCGTTCAGTAGAAGGTAATTCTTCAACAACTTCCCATTCTATAGTTTCATGCTTAGCAATAACTATTTGGGCAATTCTTTCTCCATCAGTAATTCTAACTGGGACATTGGAAGTGTTCACTAATACAACTCCAATCTCTCCTCTGTAGTCGGCGTCAATGGTTCCAGGTGAATTAAGAACAGTAAGCCCCAATTTTAGTGCAAGACCGCTTCGTGGTCGAACTTGCGCCTCGTAACCCTTAGGTAAAGCTATAAACAATCCAGTCGGAATCAAACATCTACCTCCTGGCTTTATTTCAATAGTAGAAGCAACGGGAATACTGGGAACTCTTCTATCAGTAGGATTTCCTTCCTTGTCTACCACAAATGGACCATTTGGATCTTCAATTTTACTAATAGCTACAACATCAGCATCGAAAAAGAATTTCTCAGGCTTA
>CAJMOW010000226.1 GCA_905215145.1 uncultured bacterium
AGACTCTGCAGGGATAGTAGAAGTAGAGATTATATTACCACTTTCATCTGTTTCTCCAATAACTATATTCTTGTTATTAGTATGAATAAGCCCAGATAAGTTTCTTCTCTATTCACTTTTTCCGATATATTCATTAGTTGCATAATTAGAACCGTCAGCCTTAGCTAATCTTGTAGCCATAGGTTTAAATTCCAATCCAGCTCTCTTGAATAATTCAGGAGGCTCGTTAGCAGTTAACTATTATAGAAGATAATATGGCATGATATTTATGCGCATATTCTTCTTCGATAGCTAACATATTAGCTTCTCTCTTTCCGTATACACTAGAATTGCTAACATCAAACGACCTTACATATCCTCCGACGTTTTTACTAGTTAAGTCAATTCCTAGCCTAAAAGTAGGTATATCCTTACAATATTCCTAGTTAAACTTTATTAAGTTTTCTAAGTCCGCAGCAGTAACCTTATATCTATTTAAGAGATGTTCCACCTAAGGACTCTTAGCACTTAGTTTAGTTTCCCAATTCTTTCCAAACAGATTAAAGAGTTCAGATTCTACCTTACTTATATCTAATACTTTACTACTATCATATCCATTTTCAGACTTCCACTTATCTAGCTAAGATATAAAGTTTTCCAACCCTGCTCTGAAGTTCCACATGGCAGTAAACATTCTTACTCCTAGTGTATCCATTCTCCAAGGTTTCTTAGATTTCTCCCCTTCTCCAGTCAGCTAACTTTGTATTCTATGAGTTATAAGCTCAGTGAAGCTTAGTCCATGATTATTTAAGACTACCATTCTAACTTCTGGAGTATGAGTATCAGGATTTCTCTTCTATTCTATATATCTATCAGGAAGTTCTTCTGGTGTAAGATTTGTATTAGCCGATACAAACACTACAGCCTTACCGAAGATAGATTCAGAAACTTTTCCTTTCAATATATCTGATTTATTTCCTAATATATATACTGGAGACACCACTTTACGTTTATCAGTATCTAAGAAATTATTATAGTCTGAAATATAGTTACCATCCTAGTCTACTCTATTATTTTCAACAGTAGCTATACTTAAAGTTCCTCCAAGTCGTCTTGGAGTTTTTCTTTTAACTAATCTAGTAGTCTAGTGAGATTCATACATATCCGAAGTAAGTTCTATAGAATGTCCCTCTGGATGTTCTTGTACTATCCTTCTTATAAATTG
>CAJMOW010000227.1 GCA_905215145.1 uncultured bacterium
GATTGCCAAATATGTATCAACTCAGTTTGGCAAACTCGTATTCGAAGCTTGTTTTGCCAGACACTTCAATGTAGGAGAATTTGAATGGCTAGACTAATTGTAATTCTACTATTGCTTGCCTCATGCACACACGATAAGGTAGTAAATCACAATCAAACTGATACCATAAAGTATGAAGAGATATATTGCCCAAATTGTGATGGAATTGGTCAAGTAAAGATGTCAGCTGGGTCTAGAGTTGTATTAGGCATCCTTACACTAGGTCCAGGTGCTCTTTGTGATACCGAATCATGTAGTATGTGCAATGGAACAGGAATAGTTAAAAGAAGAGTACTAAACAAATGAAGAAATTTTTAATGCTTATTGTGGCTATGCTCTTTATGAGTGTAGCCTCATTCTCTCAAATAACCATATCTCAAGAAGATTATGATAGGTTGCCTGGAGAGACGAGAACCCAAATCGAGAAAATAACTACCGAGAAGGCTATAAAAGGAGAAATCAAAGAAGTATCTGAATATGCAAGTCTCGGAAAGGAGATTGGAGTTGCAGTAAATGAGACACTAAAAGCAGTTGAAGATTCGGCTATAAGAATATCTGAATCTAATCTAGGACAAACAGCGATAACTATTGTAGTATGGAAATTACTATATAAGGAGATAGCTGGAGTCGTAATAGGTATACTACTGCTAGGAATATCTCTATTTTTACTAATAACTGGAAGAGGAAAACTATCTAAAGACGATGAAGATGCTGGCGGATGGATAAGTGTAGTCGGTGGCGCAGTATTCTTTATTTCTTCTATGATTTGTGTATTTGGCTGAGGAGCAGTCCAGGCTATAGGCTGGTGTATTCTAGCTATATTCTGTGTATTATTGCTTCTTGGATGTATGTTAGGCTAACTAATTGGTTAGCCCTTTGGAAGGGTGGCAGAGTCAGGTTTAATGTAATCGTAAAGATGAAAATCTAATACAAATTTTGTAAAAATGAACGCTTGGGAAAGTTAGTATAAATCTCATCAAGGGAATTTAGGACTAGGAAGAGCTATAGCATACTATACTGCTCATTGCATTCCGGTCCTAATTCCCTTGAATGATACATAGAAATATGACATTGTAGTAGATAAAGAGGGTTTGAAGAGAGTATCAGTTAAAACTACTCAACATTAGGTAAAGAG
>CAJMOW010000228.1 GCA_905215145.1 uncultured bacterium
GATTATGTAAACCAAGAGATTATAAACGAGTTGGTACACTTAGTAATGGAGCGTGTAAATGACCCAAGACTAGGTAACAATATTTAGATGACTCAATCTATTGCTAGACCAACTGGGCAATAGCAACCAGCCCCTCAACAAGGCTAATTAAACTTTAATTAATTATGGCAACAGGTTTAAATTTTCAAACTTAGACAATTATCAATTCGAATCTGGATCCAGATTCAAGTAAATTGAACGGGAAAGGTACTGATAATACCTATCTTTTCAAGAGTGGCAAAACAAACATCGACGGAGAAGAAGTTGATGCTCTAAAGATTAAAAGAGATTTTGTATTCGTTAAGGGATGCGTAAAAGCTATTAGAAAGAGAGCTGGATATGAGGCAGTGCCTTGTAAAGCTACTATTGATTTCGGTGATACTACTCTTTTAGCTGCTTTAAAAGCAGGAGGAGCAAAAACATATTGCAGACTCGATATTTATTTGGGTGTTGAAGGCGCAGAACCTTACATTTATTCAACTCCCTGGGTTCAAAAAGGTATGCCATTCTGGATTGAATTTACCGTTAAAGAAGCTGACGAAGCTGCTACTATTGCCAAAAATGTAGCAGATATGCTTAAAAAGAATCATGTATTCTTATGTGATAAAGACCTAATTAATGTTTCTGTAACTGGTAGTAAACTTGTTCTCGAAGGAGCTACTGAATATCAGAGATTCCGCAAAATCGAAATTAGCACATTCGATGCTTATGATGATTATGCAGAAAAAGTTGCAGAGTTAGACCCAACGAAAACTTCTGCTACTGACATTAAGCTAGACGAAAGAGGAAAGAATAGCTTCGGTACTTACTCTCAAATTATTAAAGACTTGAGACTTCCGACTGCTGCAAACTACCAATGGACTCATATCCGTCAGGTAGAAACTCCTATTGTTGGAGCTATTTACAACCAATATATTGTAGAGTATGAAGCTCCAGCTACTAATGATGGTCTACACGCTGTAGGACAAAGAATGACTTCTTTTACTACTCATGTGTTCTGGGTAAAAAATGATTCTACACTAATTGCTGCTTGGGAAGCAGCATTAGCTACTATCGGAACAGTAGTAGACGTTGATGCTGTATCTTCTGTAAGTGAAGATGAAGAAGATGAATTAGGTGCTTAAATAAACT
>CAJMOW010000229.1 GCA_905215145.1 uncultured bacterium
ATCTCAGGAATATCTCAGACCAACTGTTTCACATTATGGAATCTGAACCAGAAGAGTTTAGTGCAGGCTGTATTTCGCTTGCATTAGTTAAAGAAGTGTTAGAAAAGTTAGGATGGACTGATACTGAGGACCTAGAAACTAATGGCTGGGATATAGACTATTGGGTAACTTTCATAAAGGAAGGAAAAGACTTCAAGTATATAGTTAGTGGTAGTTTATACTACGGAAACATTAATATAAGAAAGGAGAAATTTTGAAAGACGAATTTGGAGATAGAATGAAGCTTTATTATGAAGCACGTTCTAAGACATCACTTATGAGAAGAACTCCTGTAATCATCCGATTAGATGGAAAGGCATTTCACACATTCACAAAGGGTTTTGTTAAGCCCTTTGATGAGTGTATGTCCAAAGCCATGCAGGAAACTATGAAATATCTGTGTGAAAACATTCAGGGATGTGTTTTGGGATATACACAATCTGATGAAATTACGCTAGTTCTAATAGACTACCAAAAACTTACCACAGATGCTTGGTTTGATTACGAAGTACAAAAAATCTGTAGTGTAGCTGCATCTATGGCAACCTTTATCTTCAATAGACAATTCCAAGTACAAGTTAATGAACTTTCTTGGAAAGGTGAATTAGCAGACGAAAATCTGGCTAAATCTTACATACGTGCTATTAAATCAGGTGCAGTATTTGATGCAAGATGCTTTAATATCCCCAAGGAAGAGGTAACTAATTGTATATTATGGAGACAGCAAGACGCTACACGAAATAGTATTCAATCTGTCGGGCAAGCTTACTTTTCTCATAAGCAGTTAGAAGGATTAAATACTAATCAGATTCAAGAACTACTTTTCCAAGAGAAGGGAATTAATTGGAATGATTATCCTACTAAGTTTAGAAGAGGAAGCTGTTGTATCAAGAAGTATCATCAGACTATGAACCAAACTCTCAGAGGTTATTGGTATATTGACGATGAGATTCCAATCTTTACTGGAGAAGGGAGAGACTATATAGAGAAGCTTATATGAGCAGAACATTTGGTGAGCATCATCCAGTAGCACATAA
>CAJMOW010000230.1 GCA_905215145.1 uncultured bacterium
GGAGGATTCCTATCCAATGTAGTCAGAACTATGACTAAATATAGAACTGACGTAGATGCTAAGGATGTAATGTGGGCATATCAGTTTGTACTTAGACAGGGAGTACATTCGGCAATGAGCATTGATTTATTAGATAAGTTGAATAGTAAATATTTGATTTCTAATATCAATATAGAATAGCAATAGGAGGGTTATAAAACTAACAGAGGAGGTATAACCAATGCAGGCAACTGGGCATATGCTACGTTAAGAAAGCCAGACTTTCTTAATAGAATGGTACTATTTATGGGGAAATTAAAGCATGATGGCTCCCATAAAGCATACTCGATTGTAGATGGAAAGCTGGTATATAATTGGAGAATGGACGAAAGATTTAAACTTCTGGCATCTAATGATAAAAGCAACATGGAAGCTTATAATAAGCAAAAATCATTGTATCTAAGTTAGATTATGAAGTTTAATGAAGAGAATCCAGATGCTAACTTACCTGTAAGTTTAGACACTAATCTTCCAGACGGATATACACAAAATCAGATTGATGAAATCAAAAACTTAGGGGATACTATATATGGTTCATATAACCGAAGCACAAAAGCTATGTATGAAAACTTAGCTATTGGTTCATAGTTTGGAGTATTTTCTACTTGGATGAACGGTATATATGATGTATACTTAGGCAAGAGGAGGGAATCCTCTTACGAAACCTAGAAAGTTTAGAAGGAGGACGAAAACGGAAACAAGCTCTGGATAGATGATAATGGCAACATTACTACTGAAGACACGGGAGTACCTTATTTGACTGATATTCCTCTAGTAGTTCAAGGAGTTTTCAGAACTTTACAAGATACTGTTGCTGAATTATATCATGGTAGGGGATGGGAAGGAATAAAGCAAAACATTCTTAGTAGTCCTATGCAAATGAGAAATTGGAGAAGACTGATATCTGATGCCTTAGTAGCACTACTTCTATATTGGCTATTTGAAGAACTAGTAAATCCTGCATATAAAGAGCATAAAAAATCTGGAGATGGCTAGGCTATACTAACTAATGCTGCTATAGAA
>CAJMOW010000231.1 GCA_905215145.1 uncultured bacterium
TTCGTCGTCAGAATTTTTGTCTTTTCCTTCCGGAACTTCCACATATTCTGGCGGACGAGTATTTTGACCCTTTAATACCTTAAATATATATTTGCCCAAAGATTTACAATATTTATCATAATCTTTGTCTTTATTTTCGTAAGCCTTTTTAGCTTTCTTAATGAGAGTTCTTGTTTCTTTTCTACTTACGATTCTTTCACCTCCCTAGAGATACATCTAAGTAGTACCATCTGGAGCAAGCACCTTCATAACATATTTGTCATAATCTTCAGAGTCGTCTATTTCAAAATCATCTCCTTCTACAATACCAGAATCCTAATTAACTTCTAGAATATACTTAGCGTTCATGAACGGAACTAAAGTTTCATCTTCTGGCTAAGCCTTATATACTAAGACTACTTCATCATTATCGTTAATGGCTATCTAGTCTAAAGGTATTTTAGTATCTTTCATCCACATTTCTCTAGTATCTTCATCCTCCCATACAAATAGCATACCTTCATCGGGAGGAAGATTTTCTACTCCCATTAGACCTTTCTTTCTATCTTCTTCTGTCTTGGCAACTTGACAATTATATGTCTTATCACCTACATTTACCTTTACTCTATCCATTATTTATATTTAGAATTATAAACTGAATCTAGAGAACTTACGTAAGAAGCTCTTCTAGTGGCTTCTTCTATTCCTCGTTTAGGTCTTACATAGCCGAGACTAAAAGCTCTTGCCTTACTGGATGCTGGAGTCCTTGCATTGATAAATACCTTTCTAGCACCTTCGGCATTTTTGTATCCAGACCCCGTTCCTCCATGATGCCATAAGCCTTCTCCAGTTTTTTGTTCGTTCTTAACAGTGTTAACTATATATTCTGCTTGTCGCTGAAGTTCTGGGTCTATTCCCTTTTGTACTGGTCCTCTCATCTTATATGATTTCATATGGTTATATCTGTCGGTACCAAATCCCCACTAGACTAACCCTCTTCCTGGCCCTCCTCTAAGCTACTTTTTGTGAGGGTCTGCCCCGCTTTCAGGAAGAATAGAAGATAATATACTCAAAGA